>OZ244987.1:5885000-6132500 GCA_965223105.1 Saprospiraceae bacterium
GGGCCTTATGCGACACGACAGCATTCTTGATGGCTTCATTAATCTTTACGACCTTGAATTCCATCGTCTTTCCCACATAGGAATCATAGTCGATCACTGGCTTAATGTCGATCTGTGATCCTGGGAGGAAGGTCTCTAACCCATTACAATCTGCGATCAATCCACCTTTGGTTTTACTGACAATCGTTCCCTTAATGATGGTACCATTCTTATAACTGTCTACAATATTCTCCCAGGCTTTCAGCAGCTTGGCCTTTCTACGCGAAAGTATAAGCTGCCCTCGCTCGTCCTCTCGGTGCTCAACATAAACATCCACCGAATCACCAACCTTCAGATCAGGGTTATCCCTAAATTCTGAAAGCGATACCAGACCATCAGACTTGTAATTTACATCCAGAACAACATCACCACTATTTATGGCTGTGACAATTCCCTGCACAATTTCATTCTCTCCAATAGATGAGAGAGACGATTCATAATCAGATAAGTAGGATTCTATTTCTTTATCAGAATAAGCCAACGTGTTGCGCTTGCCTTTAGACCAGTCAAAATCATCATGCGGTGACTCGTCTACGAATTCTTCCTCATCTTCAAGCTCGTCTACTTCTTCGTCATTATCTTCAGATTCTGACTCTTGAGCTACTTTTTCCTTTTTTTCTTGCTCATCTTCCGCCTTGAGTTGGTCTTGCTCGTCATCGACTTCATCAACTCCAGCTTCTTTTACTTGATCTTTTTCATCTAACATATTGAAAATCAAGCGAATTTGTACCCGACTATTACGGGTTAGGTTAGAAAATATTTTTAGCGCGGCAAAGGTAAGAAAAGTATTTGGGAAGCGAGACTTGTTTGTTAACCTGTTAGACACCTCAAACAAAGACAGCATGTTTGAGGTCAAAGGCTGCCCTTACTATTTGTACCGACGAATGTCGTCAATCTGGTCGGGCAAAAGGAGTGAACTGACCGTCATTTATGTGTCGAACCAAAATGTGAAGATGGACAATCCGTAATTTTCACATCCTCTCCCCTAAGCAAGGTTATATAGATTCGACTGGGAAGATGAGGAGTATAGCTTCGGTCTTCAAAGTTCTTTTCGAAGCCGAGCCACTGGAATATTGAGTTGCTCGCGATATTTAGCTACAGTACGTCGGGCAATGTTGTACCCTCGTTTTCGAAGCAAATCCTTCAACTTTTCATCGGAGTATGGTTTCTTCTTGCTTTCTGCTTCGATGATATCAGTGAGGATGTTCTTCACCTCAAGTGTTGAAACCTCATCGCCATCCTTCGTCTGGAGCGATTCGCTAAAAAACTCTTTAAGCCGCTTGGTGCCAAATTCTGTTTGTACGAATTTGCTATTGGCCACTCGCGATACCGTAGAAATATCAAGCCCTGTCAGGTCGGCAATATCTTTGAGGATCATTGGTTTGAGTCTCCTTTGGTCACCCGACAAGAAATAGTCATACTGAAACTGTAGGATGGCATACATGGTCTTATACATAGTGTGTTGGCGCTTCCTGATCGCGTCAATAAACCACTTAGCAGAGTCAATCTTCTGTTTGATGAACATGATCGCCTGTTTATCTTTCTTCGTAGTTCTCTTGTTCTTTTTATTGACCCGATAATTTTGCAACATGTGCTTGTACTGATCATTAATACGCAAATCTGGTGCGTTGCGAGAGTTTAGGGTCAAGTCAAGCTCACCGTCTCGATTGATGATGATGAAATCTGGAATGATATACGTGGCTGATTTTTGATTCTGTGAGCTGTAGCCACTTGCTGGCTTTGGATTCAACTTTAGAATCTCATCTATTACATCTTTCAGTTCCGATTCACTAATCCCAAGCTGCTTCTTTAACTTGGCGTAGTGCTTCTTGGTAAACTGCTCGAAATGATTCTCAATAATATTGTACGCATGCTCCAGTAGTTTTTTCTCTCCGTTCGCAATCCTGAATTTATGTCTTAGCTGGATGAGCAAGCATTCTTGCAAATCCCGGGCTCCAATCCCCGGTGGATCAAAGGCCTGAATTTTTTTGAGTAGGGATTCGATCTTCTCTTCGGTAGTGATGATATTCTGAGCAAACATGAGGTCATCAAGAATCGCTGCAGGTTCTCGCCGTAAATATCCATCTTCATCGATACTGCCAATGATCTGTAGAGCGATTTGAAAATCTTCTGCATCTGCCTGCTGAAGTAAACCCAATTGCTTTTCCAAATGATCATGAAAGGTGTTTTCTACGGCAATAGGAATCGTCTTGTCCTCCTCAGGTGCAGCGTACTCAGTCCTGGTGCGATAAGATATGGGATCGTCCTCTAAGTAGTCAGTCAGGTATTCGTCTAACTCAAAATCCTCTGATTCGGTCTCCTCTTTTACACTTTCATCTTCTGAACTAAGCTCCCCATACTCACTTTGCTCAATGTCATCACCTTCCTCCAAAGCGGGGTTAGCCTCTAGTTCTTCCTTTATTCGTTGTTCTAATGTTGCAGTTGGAATCTGTAGTAGCTTCATCAACTGAATCTGCTGCGGACTTAGTTTCTGCAGCATTCGCTGACTGAGATTCTGTTTAAGCATGGGTAAAGTCTTTCCTTATTTCGAGATACAAGTTTGAGTACATGGCTCCTCCAATCACAAATTGTGCCAATACAAGTTTACCACAAAAAAACACATTAACAAAATATTTAATATGATGTTTCTCCATTCTTGTGCTCACTTCCCCTGTTTGTGTCTTTGCCTTTCAGCAGATTTACTGTTTCTTTGCAGAAGTTTTATCCATTACTGACTAACTATCCATTAGATGGAACACATAGAAAACGAAGGTAAGAAAGGTTACTGCCTGCTCTATTTTATCCTGTTTATTATCCTTTTCATCATCCTTTGGGCTTGGATCTACAACAGCAACTTCCGGTTGACCTTCTGATCATTGGTACCATCCAATGTCCTAATCTAAAGTTCGCTACTTTCGATAAGGATAGCAAGAGACATTGAAAATAAAGTCGAACAGCTATGGCGTTGAGCGCTCGAAGCGGCCACTTACTTAACGCCGCATGGCATAAAAAAGTGCCCGAAAACATTGAGAAACTACCCTCAGATATGTCAGGTTTGACTTCCAAAACAGAAGTCCCCGCTTGATAAAATCGATTCAAGTTTAATCACGCTTCCCTTCTGCTCCTATCTCCAAGAGATCCTTCCTCCTCCTAACCAGTCAATCAAAAGCATGGACTAATCTAAAGGGACCCGCCATGATCTGGTCACAACAATCGGGAGGTTTGAATTATGTCTCCTTAGCGTGCTCAACTTCCATCTAATCATCTTGCATAGGTAACGACAACAGTATCAAAAGGACTTCCGCACCCATCCGATTTGCTATGTAAATTGATCTAGGACCTTTTTCCTCAGTCAGCGAATAACAAGACCAAAAGAAAAACCAGCAAGTGTAGTGCCCCAGTTAAACTTCATTCTACAGGTGGGGCGGATTCTTCATCTTGCCGGTTTTGAATCAGCTTCTGATTAAAAAACCAATATGATGCCTTGGGTATATATACTTCGAAAACTCTAATTGGCATCAATAACCTGACCCGAGCCAAAGGTCTTTACATCCAAAGTTGGATTACCACGATAGAAAACGTCTCCACTTCCACTTATTCTAACATCCAAAATTTCAGTGACCGTGATTTCCACATCGCCACTTCCACTTATATGTATATCAGCACGATCCACAGTCAAATCAAAGCCATAAAAATCTCCTGAACCTGACACTCGATAGTCAAATCGGTTGGCCTCACCTTCGACTGTAATATCACCAGAGCCCGAAATATGCGCCTCTACTTCATCTGCATCCAATCCGACATTTATATTCCCGGATCCAGACACGGTCAAGTCGATCTCTCCGACTTCAAAAAAATTCTCTCCCACCATATTACCCGATCCAAAAACTTTGAGTGCACGAATGTCGCTCATAGTTAAATAAATCTCAATGTTTTCATGATCTCTCAAGCAACGATGGTGATCAATCCTCAAACTGCGGTTCCTAATCCGAAAATCTATTTCATCAATAATATTTCCCTGAGCGACTATCCTAGCTCGGTGCTCATCTCCCTGTGTAATAAAAACATCAGCGTCAATACGAAGTCGCACTTCATCAAATACATCCAGACCAAATTCCTCCTCAACAACATTTCCACGACCATGCTCACAATCAAATACATTGTCAATTATGCATCCAGTTTGGAAAATTCCAAACGATAATAAGCCCATGATAAAAATAAACTGTTTCATAGCTACACTTCTTTTTATAAATTTTTGATCAATCAACTGGATTTCCACTGGCCACCCTTCGACTTTTCCCAAACCATCCGAATCGGAATATTAGCTGGCCAGTCATGCTGCTAAAATCCTTATTTCCATAACCTTCTATCTGATCTACATCTGACACCCATCTATATCCTGCTGTAGCAGCGACGCGGAAAAATTTCGTAAAATTCAACTCTAATCCCACTGATGGCGTTAAAACAAACACGCCATCTCCATTGGAAAAATTAACTCCAATTCTGTTCTCGCGAAAGTCTGCAAACCCCCATCCAATTTTCGTACTTACATAAGGATGGAAAATCTTAAAAGTACTGGGAGTATATCCGATCCATAAGCCGCCATGCGCCAAGTCCATCTGGAAATCATCGTTATTAATATTATACTGAAGATCATCCACACTACCGATACCATATCCTCCAATGAAAACATCATCAATAATAATTCCTCCTCCTCCACCTACAGACGTAACAAACTCACCTTTAATGTTACTAAATTCTATCAACGGACTACCAAACCCGCCTATGACATGTGCCTTTGAAAAAAGGGTTTCATGCTGAGCAGAAACTGTAACCGATAAATAAAAAATAGATAAGAATAAATGCAACTGTCTCATAACAAATATTTTATTAATAATAAATTTTAATCCAAATATTAAATTTTATCAATATTTTTTAAACACAGGAATGTCACTTCATGAACGTAGTGTTCATACAATCAAAAATTGAAAAACAAACTATTTTTGTCTCGAAAAAATGCTTATCCTACTCTATACTATATGCGCAGGCCTGCACTAAATCCAATCCACGTTTTTGTATTTAACGAGTTAGTTGATCTAAAGTATGTCACATCCCATAATGCATAAGGTGCTATAGAAGTACCAATACGATTACTGTCTATTTGTCTCAACTTGGAAATTGAGAAATTAAAAGTGGGTCCAGCAAAAAATTCCGTTTTATTTCCATTGTTAAAAAGGAATAGAAGTTTTCCTTGGTTTAGCAAGTTTAGGTCAGGTTGCAACAGACTTCTCTCATGAATATTCGTTGCCAATATCTCAGGATTTAAATGGATATTTCTACCCAATCTTTGCAGAAATCCAAATCCATATCCGTAACCCCAGATCAGTCCATTGCCGGATAAATTACGTTGGAAATTACTGCTCAGTTGAAAGATATTATAAAACTTTTTAGTACCCAACTTCACTGCTACGTTGCCATAGAGTGCCTCACTCGTGGAAAACTCCACTTTATTGTAACCCCTCCTAATCAGATTTATCAATCCAAAAGTGGCACCACCAACGGTGTCTGCCACATTGATGAGACCAATTTGAAAATAATCAACGCTTCGAGCTATATTTAATCCTCCACTGACCTGTATATCAGTATGGTCAGCGATGTTGGCAAAACCAGCTACCTGCACATCAATGTCTCCACTCGAAAAATTAAACAGACCAGCCCCTTGACTTCCAGCAATATTGCGACTGATATTGAATAGGCCAGCCCCTTGAAGACCTCTACTTACCTCTCGATTATAATTAAACATTCCAGCAAATTGGATGGCATCAGCCTGGTAATTGATGTTGGCCCATCCTCCGACTTGTATCCCTCGGACTATTCCCTTGTTGAGATTGGCAAAACCGGCAACTTGTCCACCATGTACATTACCACGCACAAAATTACCAGCACCAGCTATCTGCAAACCGTGTAAATCTCTTTTGATTCCGTTATAAAAACCGCCTACTTCCAAACCCCGAACACCTCCAGTCACACCTGCAACTGCATTGACAGACACCCGATAAGTGCGCGAAGTCTTCCTTTGCATTGTTGTTGGCAGGGGTACCAGAGAAAACTGGGCGAGATGCAACTCATCTTCCGGAGTGGGGACTTTGGCAATGGTGACAGATTCATCATGCGTTTTGATTTGCCTGGGATCTTTAGCCTCCAGTTTTGCCAGGATCTGCTGGTAATCTTCGGTTCTTTCTCTTAAAGCAAAGAGGGTCTCATGACGCTGTGAAATCACTGAATTGGCTTCGCGATCTCTGGTATTGTTGTCACTGTCAGGGCTTGTGCTTATCTCACTTGGTTTTAAACCTTTTTCACTTTCCTCCTGGTCTAAAGGGTGTTGGACCAAGCTGATTTGATCAAGTGGTTCTGAGATACCGTCTTCGTAATGTTGTACAGGGTTATAGTTAAGAACTACTCTCCGTCCTCTTTTCCGGTAGTTGATGCCGGTCTGTAGTGTCAATGATTCAAGCACCTTAGGCAAAGATTTTTCAGCAAGATCAAGCTCAACGACTGCTTGATACGGAACGATATCTTTACTGTATGAAAAATTGATCCGATGTTCCTCCTCGATAAGCAAGATGGCTTCCTCCAGACTGACTTGAGCCAGCCCACCAACTTCTTGTGCTTGCAGGCCACAAACTAAGTGCAACGTGATAAATATGATACACGATCGAATCATGACTTCCGCTAGTTATTATCTAGGCAACCCACCCCTTTAACTTGTACCGTGGTGGGTTCCACGATTTCAAACTCCAATTCCAAACCAAAACCCAATTCTTCCAAGACTTCTGCCAGGCCAACCTCCTTAAGGTCGAAACTGGTTCTAAATGTGCAAGACAATACCTCCGGATGCTCCCAGGTAAAACTGACTCCATAATACTTTTCAAGTTCACTCATGATCTCGGCCAATGAAGAATCATCAAAATCGAGCACGCCAGTTTTCCAGGCGATATCATTGACGTTCCCTTCCTCAATTCTGAGCACTTCGTCTTTTGCCTTAGAATAGTTTGCGGCGGTTCCGGCAGTCAGAAGAATGGCATTTGCAAAATCTTTCTCACGAGTAGGACCAAAAGACACCTTACCCTTTTCTACAAAAACCGCTGCTTGTTCATCCTTCAGACGATCTCGCACATTAAATCTTGTACCCAAAACCGTAGTCAGGGTTGATCTGGTCTCAACTCGAAATTTATTATTTGCATCAAAGTGTTGCACATCGAAGAAAGCTTCACCCTCGAGCCGTACGATTCTCTCAACGAATTTTTCATCATAGGTTATCTTGCTTCGGTGATTCAACCATACGGTTGATCCATCTGGTAAATCAAGAACCTTCGAATCTTCGCTGGTGCTTACTACCACAGGATTTGTATCAAAGCTATCTTTTGTCATCACCGACCAAGCTATTACACTACCTACCACAACCAGAACGACTGCAGCGATGCGTGTAAGTTGCTTCCACCAGGACACCGATACAATTTTGGCCTTATCTTCATCAAAGGCACGTTCGGAAAAGCGCACCCAGTTCTTCTCAATCGATGGTTCATCAGCCTTTACTCCATACGATTCTACCTCATGCCAGACCTGCTTGAACAAAGCATATTCTTTTGCCCGAGCTTCATCCACAAGGTTCTGGTCTTCAAACCTCTGTGCTTCGTCAGGGCCCATTTCTCCGGTGATGTACCGGATCGCTTCTTGATAAAATACTTCTTCCATGCTATAGTCTATCCAATAGATGCATAATTACGGCCCACACCCCTATCCCCCAATCCATATATCCAACAAAAAGTGTGCAAATGGCCAAAAATGGATGTACTCCCTTAGCGCCTCCCTTAAAACTTGGAGAGCCTTGCTCATTTGATTTTCTACCGTCTTGGTTGATATATCCATGATTTCTGCAATCTCGCGGTAGGTTTTACCCTCAAAACGGCTCAGGATAAAGATTCCGCGACATCGGGGTGGAAGCTGCTCAATGACAAGCTCAATTTTTTTCTTTAACTCCCTGCCCTTTACCATCTCCCAACCATCCTCACCAACGCGTTCAGATCCCAATTCCTGAACATTGATGATCGGCTTCTGCTTGCGAAGGTACCCCATGGCTTCATGGTAGGCCATCGTGGTCAAATAACCTTTGATCGTTTGGCGAATCTCGATCTGAGCTCTCTTGCGCCAGAGTTTCATGAAAACTTCCTGTGCCAAATCTTCTCCCACTTGGCGATTCTTAACGAAGCGATAGGTTGTATGATAAATATGGGAAAAATAGGTTTGGAAGATTGTCTTCATAGCAGACTGGTCTCCGCTCGCTAGGCGAGAAAGTAGCTCTCGATCCCTCCCATTGGTCATTGTACAACGAAAATACTACAATTCCTCCTGTAACAGAACAACTCGTTACTATTGTCGATTAGCTCATAATTCCGCTCTACAAAGCACCTAACGTATTCTATCAACTATGATGCTATGTACAACCAGTCCAAGGTCGGCTCAACTCCAAACATCTGCTTCCTGCCGGGCGCACCAAAACAAAAGGGATGTCATATGACATCCCCCTAAACGAGAACCAAATAATTAAAACCCTGTATGATAAAACCTACGTCATGATTAATCAAGTGCTACTTTTAGCATCTCATGACTAGTACCAATAAGACAAATCCCTCATGTTAATAAAGGTTAAGTTCAACTTAAGGAAAGGTTATTATTGATTTACTATCATAAGTCAATATTTAGCAATAGGTTATGAATCAAATAAATAAAGCATACGTATTCTATAAAGGCATAGCAATTCTCTTACTTAGAAAGTGATCTCCCACATCCAAACGGGATAATTCTCAAATCAATACACTTGAGCTTTAGATATAATCTGAAAAAAATAATAGCAACCAAGGGCTAAACACTTGGAGTTCTATGATTTATCAACTCTTTACATTATCTTCGATACCGAGAAAAAGGCACTCAGAACAATTTTTTTGTCTTATCTCCTTGACTAGATCAAACCCTAGTCCTTGCACCTAAAACTGACCTCATACAATGTTGACTACCCTGTGGAAGTTCGCAATAATCACGACCCTGGGTCTTTCAGTAAATTCGTGTGTAAGACACCGAGATCTAATCACCCTTAATGGCAACGAGGTCAATACGGAATTTGAAGGCTTTTGGGAGATCGATACCATAGCTGTTAAGTCCCAAGAAGAATACAAAGTTAGGCCTCATGACCTGCTATTCATCACCGTAAATACCATTGATCAGAGTTCGGGCCAAATTGTCAGGGAGCAGTTTTCAACTCAACGAAGAAACGTACAGAGCAACAATTTTGGCCCGACATCGGCATACTATCGAAGCTATGAAGTAGACCAGCATGGTTACATATATCTACCATTGATCGATTCCATCTATGTAGCCGGTAAAACAACTAACGAAATTCGGAGACAATTGGATATTGCCTTTGCTCCCTACATAAAATTTGCCACCTACCGTGTCAAACTTTCCAATATGAGAGTAACGATATTGGGAGAAGTAAATAGACCCGGTATCCATTATTACTTCAATAGTCAGACAAACATCCTTGAAGCAATAAGTCAAGCCGGCGACTTTGGCGAATTTGCCAATAGACGGAAAGTGAAATTAATACGTCAAGCTGAAGATGGGCGGAAATCTGTCATCTTAAATTTGCATCGGCCTGATTTTATTTCTAGTCCATACTTCTATATTCAACCCAATGACGTCTTATACGTGGAGCCGATCAAATCAAAGGCATTTGATGCAGGTTCAAACTCGGTCAGCATTGTGCTTTCTGTAATCTCAACCGCTGTCCTGTTGGCAAACATCATGTTAAGCCTCAATAACAAAAAATGAACAACCATTGGTTAATCAGTCAATACAATTGAAATGAAAAATCATTTGTCCCATCTCAGTAGTGGATATGAGCTCGATCTTAAGCAATTTGCACACCGAATGAGGAAACACTGGTGGCTATTCCTTTGTAGTATTGTGATATTTAGTGCACTGGCCTTCCTCATGGTATCGACCACGCCACCCAGGTACCAAGTGGTTTCAACGATACTTTTAGATCAAAACAGTGGCAGCAGATCCATGGGAGAAAGCAAGTGGGTGGAAGGTGGATTAGGATGGATAGAAACTGAAAAAAATATTGCAAATGAAATCAATATTTTGCGCTCGAATCGCTTGCTTAAGAAAACACTTAAAGGTCTGAATTTTGGTGTAAGTTATTTTACAAAAAAAATCCTAACGACCAGAGAACATTACACTGATTTTCCCTTCACAGTCGAAATTCTTGAAAACAAAAGTCAATTGGTCAGCACACCGATTCAAATTGAAAAAATATCTGATAAAAAATATAGAATTTCACTTGAAGCCTCGAATTTCAGACTCAGTAAATTTCCCGAAGGTCAGACAACAACCTTTAAAGATAATATTAATTTATCAGAGTCCCACCTCTTTGGAGATACACTTAAGTATCCGTATCTAAATATTTTGGTGCACTTTCAAAATGACGCATCCTTAAAATATGATGAAGAAGTTAAACATTTCTTTGTAATTAACGATCTCCAATCACTAGTTAGAAAGTATCGTAGAAAGCTCGATATCGCACAAGTAGATCTCCAGGCAAGTATTCTAAAGCTATCTACGACCTGTGAAATTGTAGACAAGGACATAAAGTTTCTAAATCACCTATCTCAAAACTATATCCAGTCCAAAGCGGAGGAAAGAAGCAAGATTGCACTAAAAAAGGAAGAGTTTATTAAATCCCAGCTTACAAGTATAGCTGACTCACTGCGTAAAGCAGAGTACAATATTGCCAGTTTTAGAAGAAGGAGAAATGCAATAGACCTTGGTACAACAGGTACCCAAGCCCTTAAAGATATACAAACACTTCAAGACGAACATTCAAAGATAAATCTTAATGCTCAGTACTACCGGTCACTGCTCGACTACATTAATGACACCAGCAGCATCAACAAAATAATTGCTCCTTCGGTCGTGGGCATAGATGATCCCTTACTCAATGAAAACCTTATGGAATACACACGGCTTACCGCCGCGAAAGGCCGACTTGAATATACGAAAGGAACAGAGAGTATTGATCTCAGAATAATTAATGCTCAGATTGATGACACCAAAGAAGCTCTAAAGGAAAATATACGAAACCTCATTGCATCAACCCAACTGAGGTCTCAAAACGTTGGAGATAGAATTCACCAGGTTGAAAGTACAATTAAACAGTTGCCCTCAAGTGAAAGGCAGTTGGTAGGATTTGAGCGAAAGAGTACGTTATATGGAAATTTATACAACTATCTGAATCAAGAACTAGCCAAGACACGAATTGCAAGTGCAGAGGACATTCCCGATATCATGATTCTTGATGAAGCCTCGGTAAGCGGCAGTGGCCCCGTGTCTCCCAAATCAAAGTTGGTAATGCTGCTGGGCATAATTATTGGCTTTCTCCTTCCGGCTGGTTTCCTAGCACTCAAAGATCGAGGAAATGAAACGATCAACTCGATTCAGACCTTAAAGAAAAATTCATCAATACCAGTTATAGCCCAAATTGGTGTCGATAGGCAAGCCCGCCGAAAATCACCATCGGGAAGTGATGATTGGATTACACGAGAATGCTTTAGAGACCTTGACGCCAATATCAAGTTTTTACATCCTCGCCAAAATAAAACGGTTCTTTCAATAACATCAATGACTGTTGGAGAAGGCAAGACCTTTGCTGCACTGCATCTGGCACAAGGCATGGCCGCTGCAGGCAAACGCGTGCTTCTCGTTGACGTAGATTTCCGAAAACCAAGCCTCTCTAACATTCTTGGAGTTAAAGAGCAACACTCCTTTGACAACTATCTGCTTGAAAACACAGATAACTACCAATCTTTAATTCAATCTCATGATGACTATCCCAATCTGGAGTTCATCACCACTAATCCAGCAGAAACCAATCCACACCGACTTCTACAGAGTCCCCGTTTTGAGTATCTCATACTCACATTGAAAGATGACTACGACTATGTCATTCTTGATTGTCCTGCCGCAGGGGTGGTGTCAGATTACCTATTGATGTCACACTTTATTGATATTCATCTTTTTATCCTCAGACAAGGACGCTCTAGTTTGTCAACAATTGAAGAAATACATAACCTGAAGAAAGCGGGAAGGATCAAGCATGTCTATTTCGTTCTAAATGGCGTCTCAAAGAGAAGAACTCGTAGAAAATACTACGGGTACTACAAATCCTTCGAAAATAAAGTCTTATCCACCGCCATCAAAGAGTATGAAATGAGTCCTTTAGAGGATTGAGTACGTGTCAAATCAAAGGATCTCGAAGGTCTACCATTCAGGACGTAATCCTTTGCAAACGATACGAGGATTCGCTAAACTGCTTTAACGAAGGGTGCAATGATTTTAGAGAGTAGAATCTTTGAAGAGTAGTAATATTGACACCATTCTTGTTAGCTGAAAGAAATTCCTTACCCATCGAAGATCAGATACTTTCGAGTAAGGAAGTTAAAAACAGCGACGATAAGTGTAATACCCGTTTTCGAAATAAGATACCAGATCTCAGTGTAGGTAGTTAGGTAATACATGAGTGACACATTGATAAGTAAGCCAATCAAAGAAAATAGATAAAACGATGTCAGCTCCCTAAACAATGACCGTTTTCCGGATTTAAAGATATGCCCTCTACTCAAAACATATGATGCATAAATTGCCACAATCGAGGCTAAAAAATTAGCAAAGTTTACTTCCACATTACAAATCTCCACCAGGAAAATCAAAAGGAGTATTCCTATGATATAGCAAACAACTCCAGCCATAAGAAAAAGAAAAATCTGCTTGGTTATTTGCAAATTTCCAGAATCATGGTACAATAATTTTCGCACAGTCGCAAAATTAGTCACAACAAATATCGCCCCTGACAAGCATAGCTAAAACCATCAAATTTCAACCTTTCTTCATCCACCAATCTCAATTCGAAGTATTCGAAAATAAACAAAGGAGAAGAAGATAATCAAAATAGGCACACAAGGAATAAAAAATCTTCCTCTACCTCCCAAAAGAGCATGACCTAGAAAATAGGTAATACAAAACAGTATTAAGACGAATAACGCTCTTGGAATTCTCGACCGGCCCCTGTATGCTGGATAAATACCCAAAACTGCCAACACTATGATAAACATGTTTGGAAGCAAGTAACCTAACGTCTCAAGATTTTGAATACGATAAGAAAAAGGAAAATGAAACAGTATCCTCGATATATTAGCCACGGTATTATTAAAATACTTGAAGGGATACTCTGAAATATTCTTCCTTGCTTCCGCTTTCAGAACACTATCCTTTTGCATCCAAGTCAATCCCTCCATATCTTGAAACAATGCAAGGTGGTTTTCTCGCAATGTTGAAATATTAACATTTACATCAGATCTGTTCCTTGGACCGACTCCCCTTAGTATTTTCTCTTCTGAAAAGCTATTGCCAAACTCATTTGGATATGGACTTGAACGATGATAGAGAATCAGTCCTCCATGGGTGCCTAGATAAAAGACCTTACCCGTATGATAATAATTGTATATCACGTAAGGGGTCAAAATGGCTAAAGCCCCTACAAACACTAGGATCGTCTTTCGAAGCTGGAACTCGCTTCGGACCTTGGGCCATAGAATCAGCAACAATATAGATCCTAGTACAGCAATAATCACGTAGGCGAAAATGATCTTGACCAAGGCTAAGAAGCCAAGGTAGAAAGAAGCTGCAACGAAATGCTTAGACCTTCTGGATTCCTCTTCAAACCAGGAAATGAAGTGAAAGCAGAAACCCACCAGCAATAATAGTGCTAGCGATTCTGCATACATTAAATTAGCCCACCTTAGGATAGGTGGGTACAAAGTGTATGCATATGTCAAACCTATTGCGGGTTTCAGATCCAAATATCTACTTAAAATCAGAAACAAATAAAGAGATGCAATGGTCAGAAATAGTACATTCAAGGATCTACTCACATAATAAGGCCACTCGAAATATGCTGTTGCTGCTAATATTAAGGGGTAACCTGGTCCTTCTTTGATCAGAGGGTTATCTGCTTGGTAATAAAATCCCTTGGTGATGTTTATGGCATAATGATAGAATTTACTTTCATCAGCAATAAGCCTTTTTTCATAGGTCGAAGATCGGCAGAAGATAGCCAAACTATAAATTAGGAGAATTGGCAGAAGATAATTGATATTTTTCCAGATCATTTTCATGTCGTCAAACCATCGCGTACCACACCAGTTAATCAACTACTCCGCACGGCCATCACTATCTTTGTTGCATTCAGCCCTCTTGAGAAGATTACTGCCAAGATGAAACAACTCATCAAAATACCGCTTATTTTGTAACGAAATGAATCCCAGGCTAAAGAACTGAAAGGCCAAAATCAAAGTCGTTGCACCGACCAGAAAAGAATAGGATCGCTCCTGAAAGACTGCTGCAACCGACAGTGAAAATGCATTCTCAAAATCTCTTGCGGTTGTTGCAATTTCAGGATAAATTGCAAATGTATGATGGAAAATCCAGCCAATAATATAGATCGAAATCACGAACAAAATAGCCCCTACTGTCATAAAAAAAGCATACGGCCTGAAAATAAATCCAGTCATTAAGCCAGCAAAGATTCCTGACATGATCTTAATACTCGATTTCCGGTTAACCGATTTCCTTTGTCCGCTCCAATCGAGATGAGCAGGGATTTCTCTGATCCTGCCTCGTAAAATAGTAGCCTTGTTTATTATCTCCGGGTTAATTGAATATGTATTGGATTTAAGATTCAGGTTTTGTAAAAAAGATCGCTTATAAACCCTGACCATGCTCGTAAAAGTATGAATCTTAGCTTTCGAGGTAAATTTCAACATCCAGTTAATGACTCGACTTAGAAGCTCACGCTGGAAAGGAATCGCCGTTGTTTTACCCCCGCGCATGTAGGGTGAAGCCACTACAATGTCGGCATCCGTTTCAACTGCTTCTACCAATAGTCTCTTGATATGGTCAGGTCCGTAGCTTAGATCGATATCCAATACCAGGACATAGTCTCCTTTGCACTGGCGGAAACCTGTTTGTAGAGCTGCGCCCAGATTGCGATTGGTAGAATGATGGACGACACGCATTCTTGGTCGATCAACCGCAAGATTCTCGGCAAGGATTCCAGTATCATCAGTACTTCCATCATTTACAATGATTAACTCCCAATCATATTCCTGTTCTAAATGCTGCATGTAGGAGTAGAGGCTACTCACATTTTCTACAATCAAGTCAGCCTCGTTGTAGGCGGGAGCCACAAGAGAAACTGACAATCTTGATCCGTTTGAGATCGGTTTAAGAGGAAGTGGAAAGTGCATCATATTTCAAAGTTTTGCATTACTTCTCATCCATGATCTGAGCCAACTTCTGTTCAATGGACGTCAGTATAGATTCTTCGATTTTTGGATAGTTCGCTGAGGGCATGGGTGGCAAACGCTTTTCCAATTCCTTGAGATCCAAGGTAATATTTAAAATACGCTTCGCTAACATTGAAACCCAATATGAAGGCCTTTGGCAAAAACCCTCGTAAGGCATGACAATAAACCGATCTGATCCAATTAAGTCTTGTTGCTGCTCAATGCAGCGACGATGGAAGACAATTTGTTGGCAAATATCGTCCAAGGGGTTGCCTGTTGTTCCTCCACCCCTGATTCCATATGGAATTTCTGTATTTCCATGGATAAACTTTCTCGCTACGTAATGAGATTGTGCCAAGTACTTAGGATCTCGATCCAAGCAGATAAAGACTGCATTCGGTAAAATCTCTGCTACGAGGTGGGCATACGTATTGAGACTATTGTTCTTATTGACCGTGGCCTTGCCGGAAAATTCCTCAACGGCACTAAAAAATTGCACCATATCACGCTGCTGTGAGGCATCTATGGAATCTGGTACCACGTAACGATCAGTGCCCACCCAACGGTCCCAAATATAGAGCGCATCATTGGGATGAGATAAGTGAGATGTTCTACCATAAAAGCTTTTCAATGGCAAAGCTCTTTGTCGAGTTCTTGCTAACCAACCGAACAGCTTTGAAGCCATTATTGGCGATCTCGGAAACAAACTGGTCAAATTCGAAAAATAGAACACCGGCAGATGCTTTATCAAGCACTGAGCAGCTACAGTTGTACCTGACCGAGGAGCACCACATACAAATATCAGCGGCATTCTCGCTGGCCTAGCCGACCTATATAGCCGTCTCTCAAAAAATTGTAAAATTAGATCCAAAGGAGTCAGCAAGAGACCCATCAGCGAATAGGTAATAGCATATCGTCCTGCGGCTTTTCCACGCCAGATCAATCTCCAAGTTAGACCAAGTACATTATGAAAATTCGCCGGGACAAATCGATGAATCCACTTTCTCCAGTGTGGAACTAAGGACTTTCTCTGTAGTACTGTTTCACTGTTGTGTGCCATCTCAAGCCCTCTTGACTATTTTCAAAGGTAATTCTGTCTCGTGCAAAACCAAGTCGGAGTATTGTGACATCATCATTGGTTGATGGCTATCCTTCAACAGGTTAAACATGGACCTCATGACCTCAATTTTTTGACTTCTCTCAACTCGCATGGCGGGAAAGAAAGATAATTTATCGGTATCGTCCACTCCAATAAAATCAAGTGGATGCAAAAGTATCGAGGGTCTGACGCTGGCTTGACCACACAAGAAAAGTGCAAAACGCAAATAGTTAAGGGCCAAATCAATACTATAAGTGCTTAAATACAAAATATAGCTCGCATGTATTGGCACTTTAAATATCGGCATAGTTGTCACTGGAATTTCTAAAAGATGCTGATTGTTTGCACACCACCTGAAGGGTTTATTAGGCCTAAAACCGTCGACCCAACTTCCAAATAAGGCCTTGCGACGTATTCTTTCCTCCCTACTCAGTTTACTTCTTCTAAGGAAATACAACCGTGCTACTGGATTCAAGATGTTAGGAAAAGTTGAAGCATCATACTTATAATCCCTGTCCATCAAAACCCTTAACACACTATTGGAAAAACTGAATCCAGGACCTCTAAATCCTTTGGGCAGGACTCCAGTAACTCGCTCAATATGCTCCTCGGCCAATGCAATTTCCTCATTAATCTCGTCATACGAATACTCATGTAGCCAAGGATCGTGATGAAAAGTGTGATTTCCAATGTCATGCCCACGATGTCCGATTTCAGCCAGTAAATCTCGATTTCGATCAAAGGCAGCATCCTGAGCGACAATAAAAAAAGTCAGCTTAATATCCTCCTCGTCCATAAAATCCAAAATCCGAGGTATGGCATAATGCAAATATGATGGAAAGTCCCTCCAAGAGGCATCCCCATGCGTCTTGAGATAAGTCCACAAATCGTCCAAATCAAGTGATAAGCTTAAAGCGGGTTTCTCGAACATCATTTAGTTCAATTTATCGTAAGCAATCTTCACATCATCTCCGAAATGTGTATAGCTCTCCTCTTGTCCTCAGTCTTCCTAAACTCCGAACCATGCTTCTGGACAAAGTCATTCACATGTTTGACTACAGAATTGTTGTTGAGGGTGTCATCAACAAACTGGGAGGTATTTAAAACATAGAAATCTTTATGCAGAGTCGTTACCTTGGGGACAAGCTTAGAATAGTGCAGCACTTGCAATGGTTGCACTTTTATCGCTCTATTTATGGTCATATGCACGATATTACTTGTTTTCAGCCCGGGATAGAGCTTAAACAAGCCGCGATAGAACAAATCTTTGATTTCTTGGTCACTTTTCCATAGGATCGGGTCATTTGAGCTGACGTATTTTGGCAGGTACACCAAATCACATCCTCCGGTATTTCTCTTGTCCACTAGATTTGTCATTCCAATTACACCCGTAAAGGGAATTTCATCATCCGCTATGTTCAAAACATAGTATGGTGTAATAGATTTGTTCAAGATCAGTACCATGCAAATGACTCCCAAATATTCAACCTCACTGGAAGTTCCACCTATGTCTAGCAATGCTGGAGAGGCAATCTGCTTTAAAATGTTGGTTGGTCCGGTGAAAATTACCTTATCAAAAACCTTGTGCTCTCCATTGACATCAAGCTGAATACCTTCATTGACATTGGGGTATACTTTAGAAACTGTAGACTGTAGATGGATATTAGCATTGCGCTCATAAAGCAGTTCCTGAACCCGGTCAATGGCTGTTTTGTAGCCTCCCTCCAGATAACCCATTTGTTCTCTCTTGGCGGAGGAACCCGATCGAGCTCCAAACAGTCTCTTTATATACGTCCAAATAAATACAGCAGAAACTCGGTGATAATTTTCCCCCAATTTGGCCAGTAAAAGTGGCTTCCAAAAATTTTCAAACGTGGCTCGACCCCCCAATCGTAATAACCAATCATCAACGGGAATCCCCTCAACCCTTCTCCAATCCCTTACTTTTGATCCAAACCAAATCGTAAAGCCCAGTCGAACTTTCTGCCATAGATTGAGAGGAGGAAAAAGTAAAAAGTCTCTCGTGGAGCTGAGCGAATAAAATTCATTGTCAACATAAAATCCAGTAGCAGTATGAGTCCAATCCAACTTTTCTTTCAGGCCAATTTCTTCAATAAAATGTAGCAAAGCGTGATCGGTTGGCAAAATAACATGATAAAAGCGATCCCAAAAAAAGTCACCATATCGCTGATAAGTTGACAATCCCCCTAATTGTTGCGATCTCTCAAAAAGGTCCACCTTACTACCCTCACCTGCAAGATGATGGGCTAAGACCAAGCCTGTCCAACCACCTCCGATAATTGCAATTTTCATGCTGTTA
Source organism: Saprospiraceae bacterium (assembly GCA_965223105.1). Lineage (GTDB taxonomy): Bacteria > Bacteroidota > Bacteroidia > Chitinophagales > Saprospiraceae > JABDMH01. Next base: position 5,903,920 of record OZ244987.1, read on the forward strand.
CAAGCTTAGGAAGATAAGCCCTTTGCCAAGAAATAGTTTTCATCATTCCGGCTTCCAAGCTTGTCTTGGCACTAAAACCCAAGATTTCCCTTGCTTTGGATGTATCTGGCACCCTCCGCATTACATCTTGGTAAGTTCGTCCTCGAGAAATCTCATTGTAAGGAATCAATTGATACTTTAATTTGCCGGGAGTTTCAGAGAGCCTTTTCAGCAGAAAGGCCAAATCAAGTATGCTTATCTCCTGATCCCTACCTGCGCCAATATTAATAACTTGCCCATCTGCTTTCTCGCTGAAAGCGGCCATGGAAATTCCTCGAACTGTATCGTCTACATAAGTAAAGGTACGTGTCTGCTTGCCATCACCATGTATTGGTAGAATCTCATCATTAAATATCTTCTCAATAAAGACAGATTGCGGTCCACCCCACCAGGAAAGGTGTTGGTTAGGTCCATACGATCCAAAAAAGCGCAGCAAGACTACAGGAAATTGATAGGCCTCGCTATAGGCCAGGGCCAGATGCTCGTCAAATAGTTTTGAAGTGGCATATGCCCACCTTGGAATGTGTGATGGCCCGATTAAGCAGTTCCCATCTTCTCTAAAAGGAAGATCAGGACTCATCCCGTAAACATCTGATGTAGAGGCGAATACACATTTTGTGCCATGCTTCCTTGCATAATCTAAAACATTTCGGCATCCATCAGAATTGATCAACAAAGTCTTGATGGCTTTTCCATATCTGGGTATCTTGAAGGCTGCCAGATGGATGATGACATCAAACGTACCTTCCAGATGTTCAAAGGTCTTGACGTCTACAATATCTCCCTGATAAAAAACGAAACGGCCATTATCTAAATGTCGTTTGATGTTTTCTAATCTGCCCATGGATAAATTGTCCACTCCCACAACGCTGTGACCATCTCTCAAGAGTTTCGTCAGAAGATTAGATCCCAAGAAGCCAGCTACACCAGTGATTAGAACTCGTTTCATGATAATTGATTTAGGTATCAGCAAAATTGATTTTCATTTTGTTCAGCGTTACTCTTTGACCAAAGCCTAATCAACAGTTTGCATGGGTTTACAACCCATCCAAACTATACCCAATAAACTTCTTACGAAAAACAAGTCACATACTGAGGACAAGATGAGTCCCCCATTGCAACACATTAAGGAATGTAAATGGCATATGTAGGATATACTAGGATTAGAAACAATATATCCCTGGTGTCAAATGGACTTTAACAAAGTGCTAAAAAATGCCTAAACCATTGCGTAACCTTAAGAGAGTACTTTCCAACTGGGTTTCAGGTTAGGCGTCCCTTAAGCACTACGAAAGACCTTGCATTGCTATCTCAATGCTCTATACGGGTTTAATGTGTTTCGAGTGTGTTTCACTTTTGAAAGTCACTTGGGTAACGCAAATGATCCTAAATATACTCAATCTTGGATGAATCGCACTATCTTTCTTAGTTGCAACATTAATCATTTCGTGCAGTATAGAAATTTATAGAAATAAATATTCATTTATAATTTTTTAGTATTCAAAGCAAAATGTCCTGACTAATACCCGTAAATGGATCTTAAACAATTTAATTAATAATATGTCAAGCTCTTTTTAACTCCCGAGAACCTACATTCTAATAATTAGAGCTTAATGCCACACATATAACCTTACCATCATCAATATATCAGAATTTTACTCCATTTACTGATACTTGAATATCAATGATATAAGTAGATCCTATGCTCATCAGCTTGGAAAGACATAGCATCGATTTACGACAGGAACAACACCGACAAAATCTCGTGGACGATCAATTGCACCTCCTGACCCGTTGTCCTACCACTGGGTACTCGGTCCACGACAGTATGGGCATCATGACATTTGGGTCTCTCTATCAAACGAAAGGGGCCAGGTTTCAAGAGGTTGAGGTTCTCAAATATTAACATCATGGCCATACTATAGACCATTACCCTCTGTAAATGAGTACCATTCTCCTAATACACTGGTTGTATAAGACATCCCTAACCTCTTGCACCTATCTGTAAATGGCCCTTTACTGAAACCGAAGCCAGTATTCAAATCTCCTGGTTTAGGCCTCTACCACTGTCACTAAGCCGCCCCTTTCTTCCCTGCAGGGGACCTAAAACAAGGTAGTATGCATGAACGGGTAGGGAAAGTACGAGGACCGTTAGGCATTGTAAAGGTCAATGTGATTGCGAAACATACACCACTATAACTTAATTGCTACCCTTTCATTGGCCTCAATGCTGCCCTTCCTCGCTGCAATGCAGCGTCTAATATGCCCCTTCCTACACGGTACAATCAGTCTATATCGGCTCAACCAAAGTCAAGTTGTGATTATTTTTCTTGTGGTATTGAATTGAATGTCCTATCTTGCATTGCTTAAGGTGATGTAATGTTAAGTTGACCTTAACCTTACGTGACTTGGCAGCAAGTCCGCCTAAGTACGAAATGCACTCGACTCGAAACAGGATCTCAAGAAACACCTGGCTAGGTGATTTTCGGCCTTACCAGCAGGTCTTCAATACTTCCTTCAATTGGGTCCAGTGAATTAATCGCTTTAGACTTTTAATACCAAAATCTGTAATTTATGAAGGAGGAATCTTTTTGACATTCACGTGACTAAGGAGCAGAAGTAAGTACTTGCCATGGTGCTGTGCATTTCTGAGCCTTCGATGCTGGATGACTACTTCCAACCCGTAATCTGTAGTAAACATAATGACACACTTAAAACAAACTCCACTGGTGGGGTCAGACCACTCTGGTGCCTATCCTTATCTATTCAACCCATTCGAGACACAGGCCCGTAAGCGCCAATCTGTCTACATTCCCTTTGCAATTCACTTAAGATCTAGTGATGATTCGGTTCCATTAGCGAGATCTCAGATAGGCCGTGATACAGGTAAGGAAGTAAGGAAACATTTACAAACAACAATATAATGACATATGCATAGACATTTAGTTTCTAGAGAGAATCTAGAAGATAAATTACCCAACTGTAGTTAAGTCGCCCAAGCTATGACTGTTCAAAACCGTAAGTTTATCCTGATCAATGTATTACTGGAATTAGTACTACTAAATTTCTGTATATCATTGATATTATTCCTGCTCACATACTATCCTATTAGTAATTTAGAAGTCAAAGGCCAGTATTTTTCTTCTCTTGCCATCCTAAATATTTGTTGGCTTCTTGTGCTATATATTCATGGGAATGAGGATCACTATATTAATCCCAAATTTCAACGGAGAAATTTCTATATATTTCTAAATATCTTATTATTTATAGGAATAGCCTATTTCTTGGGACACATCCTGAAGATCACTTTCTTGATGGAGAGTGCTTTTTTATTTGCAGTACTTCTCTTTGGCTTCTTAGATGTCTTTATTTTCAAGATTTTTCTTGGACACTTAAGACGTGCAAAGAAGAAAAAATATGGTCCAAGGGTCTTACTGATTGGAAACGAAAGGCATAGGTCAGTAACGAATACTTTCGGTAGTAAAAGCAGATTTTCATCCTATGAAACTGTTGGCATCTTAGATAACAATGGCATTAGCAACAAATTGGGTAAGCGAAGGAATGGTCATTCATCTAGAGTCATCGGCAGAGTCAATGATCTGTCACATGTTCTGGATACAACCCAAGTCGATGAGATCTTTGTAAATATTGCATCACTAAAAGAAAAAGAACTTGACAAGGTCATTAAAACTGCTGATTTTCACGGCGTTCGAATCAGTCTAATTCCAAATACACCTTCCGTCGATGGCAAAAATCTAACTGCCGTATCTATGGGAGAATATCCGGTCTTTAAATTAAGGCAGAGTCCTCTGGATAGCTTTAATAATTATTTACTTAAGAAAATCTTTGATTTCGTTTTTGCGCTCAGTGTCATCATTATTCTATCTCCATTATATCTTCTGATATCTTTCTTACTGTTCCTGGATTTTCGAGGAACCATTTTATATACACCGATAAGAAAAGGCGAAAATGGTAAGGCCTTTCGGTGCTACAAATTTCGGACTATGAAAGATTGCGATGACCCTCTGAATGGCAACAAATCAACAAAGAAAAATGATCCAAGAGTTACTAAGGTAGGTAAATACTTGAGAAAATATGATTTAGATGAATTGCCACAATTTTTCAATGTGTTGATGGGAGATATGAGTGTCGTAGGTCCACGACCTCATCGAATATATTTACACAATGATTTTCGAAAGATCGTCAACGATTATATGGTACGACACTACGTTAAACCTGGAATCACAGGATGGGCACAAGTAAATGGGTGGCGCGGACCAGCAATGACGAAGGAGCAGAAAGAACAGCGAGTTCGCCATGATCTCTGGTACATTGAAAATTGGAGTTTTTGGCTTGATATAGAAATTATTTTCCGCACCGTCTTCAGTAAGAAGACAAGGAAAAACGCATTCTAGGTCTTCTCTTAACCGGCCTGGATTGTTACCTGCGATTAAACCTGGAGGTAAGTTTGCTCGACTTATCAACGGCGAAGCCGTGTCTTTATAACCACTTGACCTATGAATAAATCATTACCTTCGGTGCTGTTTGAATCGAGACGCGTAGAAAATCTACATTGGATCTGATACACATTAAAAGCTGTCAAATTTCGAATCCAAGGAAGACCACCGGGGTGATGAAAGAAGAAGCCACCACTGGTCAATTGGTCTTGCTGTTTGTCTTAATCATCATGATTGGGCAATCGTGTATCAGCCATCGCAATCTGATCACTTTTGATCCCATTGAAGATTTTGAAGAAGGTATGATAATAGACACCTTTTTCCCTACTCCAGGTTCGGTGCGGTATCAGGCCTATAAACTCAGGCCGCACGATCAACTCATGGTAAGAATAAATGCCTTCTCCGGAGATACCGAAGACTTCATAAGAAGCGGCATAGAAGGTGAGATGAGCACAAACCGGCTTGACTATGATCCATCCACAGTATACTTCAATAGCTTTACAATCAGCGATTCAGGCTATATTGTTCTACCGTATATTGATAAAGTCAAAGTAGTTGGCTTGACAGTTTTGGAAGTACAAGAAATTCTAGACGAAGCATACAAACCCTACCTAAAACTTGCTTCCACGAGAGTTAAGTTTGCCAACAACCGGGTTACTGTACTTGGAGAGGTCAGCAAGCCCGGCGTATACTACATCTACAATGAAGTAAATACCTTACTTGATGCGATTGGACTAGCCGGAGATTTTACTGAATTTGCCAATCGAAGGAAGGTACGGCTCATGAGGCAAACCGAGAATGGGACCAGCTCTATTTTTCTGGATCTGACCCGTTCGGATTTTATTTCAACCGAGTATTTTTTTCTGCGACCCAACGATTTGCTCTACATTGAACCAGCAAGAGCCAAATCATTTGATTCTAGTGCTCGATCAGTAGGTATCGTCTTATCAACCATTTCGATTGCCACCTTGATCATTAATTTGTTTGCCCGTTCAAACAACTAGCTCGTACACCAAGACATTGTTCACTCACGATTTCCCTATTGGTTGTTCGGGATGCTGCTATTTCCAAGACTGGGGCCACCACTTCGCTTCAGCCAGCGCCACCTGCCTTAGTCCAACACTATGGGCAAGGGATGTCCTGACAAACCGACCTTGAATTTACCGCAAAATCTGATCTACTGATACACAGGATCCTCAAACGTGCTTCTCAATTGACGAAAACTCAGTGTGCCGGAACTTCAGGTCTAAGAATTGCTAGCTACTCGGAAACAAGATCAAACTTGATCTGCTCAGTATCATAACTTTGAATAACTTTCATCTAATTACAGAGACAGAAACCCCGGATAAATGAAATCTTTCTTAGCCAAGGATCATGGATCGATCGGTCAAGTGAATATCCCTATGTTACTCGATATGATTCGTCGAAACTGGATCTTGACATCCTTGAGCCTGGCCATTTGCATCATAGGAGCCATGGCCTATGCTAAGCTGTCTACACCAAAATATGAGGTCGGTGCTTCCTTACTTATTGCCTCCGGAAAGGACCGATCTTTGGGAGAAAGTCGGCTAATAGAAGGAACTGTCGGACTCATCGAAACCGAAAAAAATCTTCTAAATGAGATCGCAGTACTCAAATCCTACGAACTGATAGAACAAACCATAGATGACCTAAATTTCCAAGTATCTTATCTTGCTGACGAAACAGGGGGGCCTAGAGAAAGATACGGGGATTTCCCAGTTACAGTTGAACTCCTGGATAGCAATTTGCAGCTGATTGGCACACCATTTTATTTTAAGGTACTACAAAACAATAGGTTTGAGCTTACCATTGACGTTAAAAATTATAGGGTTTTTAATCCGGTCTCCAATACAACCAAAGAGATTGAAGAATCCTTTAAGTTTTCTGGTGCCTATCCGTTTGGAGTAGAAGTACGACATAAATATTTTAGATTTAATGTGCACCGATCAAAGGGAGCAAACCTCAATCTCTTGGAAGAGGAAACTCCTTTATTTTTTCAGGTACACACCAAGTCTGGCATTACCAGTAAATACCTCAGCAAGTTGGACGTGACTAGGGCAGGTCCAGAAGCTACAATATTGGATCTTCGTATAGTAGGAGCATCAGTAAATAAGGAGGTAGACTTCCTCAACAGACTATGTAAAAATTATATTATCGATCGCCTGGAAAAGCGGGATCAAATTGCCATTAACAAAGCTGCCTTCCTGCGAAATCAACTTTCAGCAATTTCAGATTCTTTGGATCTTGCAGAAAGAAGACTGGAATACTTTAAAAGGCAATCTCAATCTATCGATCTCAAGCAACTGGTATCTAATTCACTAAATAAAATTCAGGACCTAGAATCTGATCAAGCAAAACTGGAATTCAATTTAAAATACTATAAAGCACAGCTCGATGGTCTTAATGACAGCAATGCAGAAGAAAAAATAACCGCTCCTTCGGTGATTGGGATAGACGATCCTTTATTAAATAATAACCTACTAGAGTTAAAAGATCTATACAGAGAGAGAGAAAGATTGTCCTTTATAAAGGGGCAACAGAGTATTGATATGGAAATACTAAACCAACGAATACAGAGTACAAAGAACTCGGTCCGACAGAATTTACAAAATATCATTCATACCACAGAGCTGGCCCTCAATGACGTGGTTAGTAGAGTAGAAAGTTTGGAAACCTCAATTGATCAAGTACCTCGAAGTCAAAAACAGTTGCTGAGCTTCGAACGCAAACGAAACTTGTACGAAAACCTCTTCATTTATCTAAGTCAAGAATTGGCAAAGGCTGGCATTGCTCAGGCTGAGGACATTCCCGATATAAGAGTATTGAATCAGGCCAGGATGATTGGGAATGGGCCAGTATCACCAAAGAAGAAACTAATTTTAATGCTTGGATTAGTTATGGGATGTCTAGTCCCCTTTGGGTGGATAGTTTTTAGATATTCTTTCAATGACCTGATTGAAAGTGAAGATCAAATCGAACAATCATCGGACATTCCGGTAATCGCTACCATTATTCAGCACCGAGAATCAAGCCTATTAGCAGATGGTCTTTCGAAGTGGGAAATGGAAGAAGCTTTCAGAGATCTCGCAGCAAAGATGCACTATCTTAGTAGTGACGGAAGGAACAACGTCATTGGCATCACCTCAGTTCTCCCTGGTGAAGGCAAGTCCTTTTGCGCATCTAACTTAGCCATACAACTGGCCAACAGTGGCAAAAAAGTACTGCTGATCAATTTAGATTTTCGCAAACCTGAACCTCTGCCAATCAATCCTAAGAAAAAGAAATTTTCGGCCTATCTGAATTGGAATAGAATAAATATTGAAAGTGTAGTACACCGTTGGGTGGACGTCGATAATTTATACTATATCCCCATTGACCAGGTAACGGAAAATCCGCAGAAATTTTTATCCAGCCATAAGATGGTAAGCACGATCCAGCATTTGAGCAGTATCTACGACTGTGTTATCCTTGATACTCCTGCCATAGGTGTGGTCTCAGATTATCTCCTGATCTCAAAGATCGTTGACATTAATTTGTTCTTACTTCGATATAAGGTTTCAAGGAGAGGATTCCTTAAAGAGCTTGAAAGGTTGCCGAATCCGTCTGATAAAAACTATATCGTGTTTAATGGTGCTCCCAAGAAAAAACATAAGTATGGCTATGCAGACTATTACTATAGCAGTAGCAGCAAGAAAGTTGAGAACGGCTCAGATAAACGAAAGTTCAATCTGTCATATCTCCTAGACAAGATAACACCCAACTAGTGAGGTGGGACCAAAATAGGCTCATCTTATGAAGATGGCACTTTCCGGGAGTTGTCCCACTAGTCCATTATCATTTTTTCTTCTTTGAAATCACCTTCGGGCTTAAGATTTAATGGAGAACGGAGCAATTCTTAATATTTCAACGACACCGTTTTACATATACATGGTGATCATGCTTTTTGTGGCATATGTAATGACGAAGTCAAGCAAGACAAAATACAAATTTGAGCTATTCATCATTATTTATTACATTCTTACTGGAGACTACAATGAGCTGCTGACATTTAGTCTGCCAGGTATCTCCTTTATGGAAATACAACCAGAACGGTTCCTCTTTTTTACATTCTTGTTTTTATTTGCACGCAGGATCTGGTTTGGTGATACAAAATCAGAGACCACTTGGCAACTGCCCTGGTTTAAATTACTACTCATACTTTTTGTACTATCAGTGGTTGTGTCACTTTTCACTCATGTGGAGCGACTGGGACTTGGCGAGGTTATTTCTGAGAGTCAAAAGCCGATAAACTTTCTATTGATCATCTATGCGTTAACAGCAATAACCAACGAGGCCACACTGGTCACGTTGGGCAAGGCGATCATATTTGCCGCCATAATGTCCAGTTTGATCAGCTTGGTTCAAGTCGGAGTCCAACCCATGTTTCTCCGTTATGGTGAACTTCGAGATGCATTCGGAGATGTTTTACGATCAAATGGCATCTTTCGTACCGAGAGAGCCAACGGTTTTTTCCTGCTTACCGCAATGGCTTGGGTAATGGCGAGTTTTAAGATTAGTTATACGGTCAAGTATCTGCTTATTGGCCTCCTAACTGCTGCCATTTTCACCACTTTTCATCGAATGACTTGGCTCCTGACTTGCATTGCCATGGTCATATATTTTGTGAAAATAGAACAAGTCAAAGCTCCCTATATCGTAGTCACGGGTCTAGGTGGCATTGCATTGGTTTTGGCTGTCATGATTTGGGGGTCTGAAAAAATTCAAGAATCTGATATGGTGGCTGAAAGAATATCCGGTGTACCTATGGCCCGATTAGGTTACTACAATATGGTGTTGGAAAGCATTGGTGACCAACCTTTTTTTGGGTATGGAGATAAGAAAAATGATGCTTACTATCAAGGAATGATGAAAGTGACCGGTAAAACTGTAAGAGCAACGGGAGCCGATGGAGGCATCCATAGTGGTTACTTTTCAACTATGTTCTACTACGGGATACCATGCTTTCTCTTCTTTACATTCTTTGTACTATTGACTGTCTTCTATTTCGCTAATTTATCCAGATACCATATTTTTTTTACAATACCTCTTATGGTGGCGGTACTCTATCTTATTGGTAATTTGACAAATACCGTCTTGTTTAAAACAGGGGGAACTATGTTGATGATTCACATAGGCCTGGGCTTGGGAGCCCTTCGAATCAAAGAGTTCTTTACCGCACCCTCTGAACTCAAACTTGTCTCACGCCACAACAGCCTGTTTTAATTATGATAAGATCTGCACTGGGACGCCTGCTCCATCAAGGGCATGCCAGAACTGTTAAGGCCAAGAAAAATGTACTGGTATCGATACTGGCAAGAGCTGTCGGAATGCTGGTGGGATTTATCTACTTTCCCATTTCTCTTGCGTACTTAGGCCAAGCTCGATTTGGATTGTTTCTAACACTAACATCAACTGTTGACTGGTTTAAAGATTTTGACGTCGGCATCGGCAATGGGTTACGTAACCGGATGGGCGAAGCGATTGCCGATGATAACAACGATCTTGCGAGAGGATATGTCAGTACTGCATATTTCTTTGTGGGTATCCTCGTTACCCTCCTGGCCACCATTCTATTGATCGCCAACTACACATTACCTTGGACCTCCTGGATACAGGCCAGTTCGGCTAGCGATTGGGAAATGCGAACACTTCTGACACTGATTATCGTCGCATTCGCCATCAGATTTGTGGCCGTGCTAGTTTATCAGGTTTTTTACGCTTTGCAGCATGCAGGCACTGTTGATGTATTTAAGGTAGCTGGAAAGGTACTCTTCTTCCTCCTACTTCTCATTCTGGTTTATTTCACCAATGATTCCCTTATTCTTTTCGGAGGCGTTAAAACCCTGGCCTTTGCTTTAGTACCATTAGTTGTAGGTCTATATTTCTTTAGGAATAGATTAAGGACTTTCCGCCCTGCAATTAAGCACGCAAGTCGATCCTTGCTCGGAAGCCTCTTCTCAATTGGCCTAATGTTTTTTGTGATAAAGATATCTATGGTCGTAATATTTCAGACCAATAATATGCTGATTGCAGGATTTGTTTCGGTGGACAAAGTGGCCGAGTACCAAGCCGCATACAAATACTTGTCCATATTCTTAATTCTCTTTCACATCATCACCGCTCAGCTCTGGGGGGCAAATATCGAAGCCTATCGAAAGGGCGACATCCCCTGGATGAGAAAATCGATGCAAGGAGTCCTCAATATCTGGTTCCTAACCCTACTAATGGGTGCATCTATGGTGATTCTGTCACCTTATGTGTACGAGATCTGGCTCCAGGACAAAATGCAGGTTTCTTTAGCACTCACAGTTGTAATTGCAATCTCCATTGCATGCACAACCTGGGTCAATATTTACAATCTGGTTTTGAATGGCACTGGCAAGATAAGATTGCAGATGTATGCATGGATCCTCGCCTCAGTACTTAACATTCCGATTTCCATCTTGATGGCCAAGGGATTTGGCCTGGGTGTGATAGGCATTGAGATCGGCACAATAATATCGATGTTGCCACTCATTGTATTATCTCCTTTACAAGTCAAGAAAATCCTGGCATTAAATGACACAGGAATCTGGTCTAAATAGGTAAAATACTCATCAAACTGAAAAATAGAAATCGGCCTTTTCATACAGCACTAGCATATGTGTAGGCCCATAAGGCACCAGTAATGTCTACTATAAGAATAATGAATCATCGCGCTTAAAGCGAAATCAAAACGATTATTAAACATATTTTAATTACAAATCCATTTTTTACAAAATCCTTTATTAATTATTAATTGAATATCAAAATCAAAGTACCATGAATAAGAGTCAAACCTTTGAACAGTTTCTGGCCAATCAAGTTCCTCAGATATCTCCAACTACTTTCCTAATCAACCTTGTTCTTACTGCTATACTCGCCTATATTCTAGGTAGATTATATGCCAAGCATGGAAATTCATTGTCAAACAAACAGGTTTTTGCATCCAATTTCGAATTGATTGCAATCACCACCATGATCATAATCACAATTGTCAAGTCTTCTTTGGCATTGTCACTCGGCCTGGTCGGTGCGTTATCCATTGTAAGATTTCGAGCCGCAATTAAAGAACCCCAGGAATTAGCCTACTTATTTTTTACCATTGCCATTGGGTTGGGAATGGGAGCTGATCAAAGGATCATTACCTTGATTGGGTTCGCCTTTCTAGTGGGCGTCATATGGTTGAAGAGTTATTTTGCGACAACTGAAAGCTATAAGAATCTCAATTTTACTATCCTGACAGAAAAGCCAAACATTTCTTTTGACAGAATCATTGAGTCCATTTCCTCTTTTTGCAAAGATGTTGAACTCAAGCGGTTGGACGAAAACGGAAAATTCCTGGAGGCATCTTTCCTCGTCGAATTCAATGAAGTTGGTGAGCTCAATAAAGTCCGCAATGCACTTCACGCACTTGATGACTCAATGCAGATAAATTTTTTAGATCATAAAGGCATTTTCTAGTAATGAAAATTAAAGAAAAAGAATCCCGAACTGGCGTCGCCAAACGGATCATCTCTTCTTATGGCAAAAAGAGGACGCTTCTCATCGGAGTCTATTCTGTCGGCGTACTGTTAGTAGCCGGAGCCGCGTTTTTTGGCACCCTGGGTTATGGTGCCTATTTGAAGAAAGTAGGTGAAACCACTTACTATAAACATGCTTTGCTTCAGATGGCAGATTTCGATTTTTCATTTCTCAAAAATTTGGCTAAAGGCAGATTCTCTGAGTTTGATAAAATTAACCTAGATATTAAATTCAAGCATATTTTGAGGCTCCAATATCTACGCGAACAAGCTCTTGAACAGGGCATTATAAGTGATGCAATCAAGAAGGAGGAATTTCCGGCTACCCTCTTCTACAATGGTCAAAAACACGATGTCAAAATTTCGCTTGCAGGAATGATGACCATGCATGTGGCTGATCCATTAAAATGGTCGTTTCAAGTCAAAGTAAAAGGGGACGATACGATTAGAGGTATGAAGAGATTTGGATTGCTACTGCCACACACCCGAGGGTATCTAACGGATTGGATCGGTATGGAACTCATGAAAGAGCGCGATCTGATTGGATTGCGGGTAGATTTTGTCGATGTGGATATTAATGGCAAATCTCAAGGCATATTTTATCTTGAAGAGAGATTTGACAAGTATTTACTTGAAAGTAACAGATTGCGCGATGGAATAATTTTTCGTCTCGAAAATGAATTGATCGCCTACCGTGAGCAAAAACTACTGGAAAATCCAGAATCAAAAGCTCAGCTGTTGATGCTTAAGAGAATGTGGCAAGATGTCATGTCAGGTGATCTACCACCACATAAATTCTTCGATCTTTCAAAAATGGCGAAGATGTTCGCCATTACCGATCTGATGAATAACAAACATGCGTTATACCGTACTAATCTGCGGTTCTATTTTAACCCTATCACAGGCTTGGTAGAACCCATAGCACGGGAATGGGGATCACTGACTAAAAACAAGATTGAAAATCTGTCCCTGTTCTTGGAAGAGTCAGAACTAGGAAGTCGACACAGTCTCCTTAAAAATGATCCCGTCTTAAAGATCATTTACGACAATCTTGATTTTAAGAGACATTATTTCCAGGAAGCAGAAATATTGTCAGATCCAAAATTACTGAATCACGTAATGCGGAAAAATGGTAGTAAACTCAATTCACTTGTCAAGAAAGTCTATAGGGATTGGCCATTCTATGATCTCCCTACACAATCGATGTATCTCAATCAACAGTATTTTAAATCAGTCCTGTTTTCAGATATCAATTTGATAAGTGGATACTTCATTGATAAAGAAGCTGGAAAATTCTCGCTCTACCTAAAAAATCTCCAAGATCTCCCAATCGAAGTATTTGGAGTCAGTTGGAGGGATTCGGTAATTTATCAGAGTCCGCAATCCATCTTGATATCGCCCAAACAGGAAGAGGATGGAAATGTCTATAATTTTGACATACCCTCTGAGCACCCTCTCGTCGACAGTATGATACCGGAATTAGAGGTACATTATAACATACTGGGCATGCAAACAGGGATGAAAAGTGTCCTTGTCTATCCCTGGTCTTACGAGGAAAGATTTGAGAGATCCACCAATCCGGTCATGAAGGAAGCAAATTATGCATCATTCAAGTTCATCACAGAGGACCTAAACAATAAAGAAGTAGCCATACCTGAAGGAGAATGGACCCTCGATCGAGATTTGATTGTACCGATGAACCGACGTTTTGTAGTCGACGAGGGCGCTAAGATCGATTTGATTGATGGGGCCCGGATCATTAGTTATTCTCCGATTTATTGCCGGGGAAGTAAATCAAATCCTGTCAATGTTATCTCCTCCGATTCAACAGGTCAGGGAATCTTCATTGTTAGGGCGAACGAAAGATCTAATCTTGCACATGCCAATTTTGAACTTCTTTCCAGACCCATTGAGGACGGCTGGAATCTCTCAGGTGCCGTCACGTTTTATGAGTCACCTGTGGATATTTCATTCTGCACCTTCTCAGACAATCAAAATGGCGATGATTTCCTTAACATCATCAGGTCTGATTTCACTATGGAAGAATCACATTTTCGGAAAATCCTTGCTGATGCACTTGACTGTGATTTCTGCACAGGGAAAATATCAAATTCTTCCTTTGTGGCAGTTGGGAATGATGGCATCGATGTCTCGGGCACGCAACTTGTAATATCGCACGTCTACATGGATCAAATCGGCGACAAAGGCCTTAGTGCAGGAGAAGATAGCCAAATGAAAGCCAACTTTGTGGAGATTGGAAATGCTGAAATCGGTGTTACAAGTAAGGACCGTTCTGTTGTTGAAATTTCAAACCTAAATCTGGCAAATTGCAAGGTTGGCATAACATTGTTCCAGAAGAAGTCGGAATTTGGCCCGGCATTCGCCTCCTTGGAACGATTAAAAATTGAGAAGTCGGAAATTCCGTTTTTAGTTGAGCAATCCTCCAGTCTCAAACTTGACGGCGAAGCCTATATCTCAGATCGAATGAATGTAAAAGATATTTTATACGGAATAGAATATGGAAAAAGTAGTAAATAAACTCAAGACCGCTCCAAAAAGCAATACGAAGACCGCTTTTGTTCAATCTCATGATTCTCATGAACCTCTTGTCTTTAGAAAAGAGCGAAAATACGCTATTTATGATATCGATATTTTCATAATTGAGAACATTATACGTGCCCATCCGGCAATGTTTAAAAAGCCATTTCCTCCTCGCTATGTCAATAACATCTATTTCGACACTCCAAAGTTTCAAAACTACGGCGATAATGTGATTGGTGCGAAAACCCGCAAGAAATTTCGCATTAGATGGTACGGGAAACAGTTTGGATTCATTGACAAACCGGTGTTGGAAATTAAACTCAAAGAAGGTCTGGCTGGAGCTAAGAGACATTTTCCATTAAGCCCCTTCTATCTTGAATCGGGGTTTACGATCGACACACTTCGAGATGTGTTTGATCGGTCTGATCTTCCGGATGAAGTGCGTGAGGCCATTCGATTCCTTGTGCCGACCCTGCTAAACCAGTACTACCGAAAATATTTTCTATCTGCAGATCGCAGATTTAGGCTGACTCTTGATCATAAGCTGATGTTTACGAGGATTTCCAGGTATCAAAACCATTTTATGAGAAGAGTGGAAGACCGTCGGAAGGTGGTCATGGAACTGAAGTATGATATTATTCACGATTCGAAAGTAGATAGAATCAGTAGCTTCTTCCCATTCCGAATGACCAAGAACTCAAAATATGTAAATGGAATAGACAACCTGGATCTTTGGTAATTCCGTACTTGGGACTACTATCTAAGTCCCCAATCATATTACATCCGGTTAAACCTATTGCCCAGAGGGCGATGCCAAGATCACATTACCTTGACACTCACTATGAACCCCAATCATGCAGATTAAGTTAGATAGAAGACCTCGGTCTGGTATTACAAACTTTAGAGCAAGACTGCCTAAAAACCTGTGGGTTAAGTCGATATTCTATTTGGCGGGAATTGCACTATTTCTCCTCCTGATCATGGCAATTCTCCTCCTAGGAGCTTTTGAAGCCAGAAATTACAAACCGTTCTACGAATCATCCCTAGGGAGGTTTGCCAATTTCAACATATCTAGCATACCCTCAATCTTCCATAGCCAGGAAGAACGGCCCGAGAAGATGCTTATCGAAATCTCGCGAGAAGATCTCTCCCGTATCAAAAATATTCGTGATGAAAGCCAAGAGAAATCATTGGATGCCAAACTTGTAATTCAAGGTCTAATTAGCTATAAGCAAGCTGAATGCTCGGTCAGCATCAATTTGGAAGGTACAGAGCTGACTGATCTTTCCACTCCTTCGCGATGGACTTACCACATCACTACGACACAAGGTAAACATCCAGAAAATCTTAAAATCTCAAATTTTGCACTGTACCACGTCGAAGATGAGGATTACCTGGCCACTTTTTTAGGTCAGCATCTGTTTGCAGAAAGGGGCATCAAAAACATACAAAACCGGTATGTTGAACTTCTGTTGAACAATAAATCACTTGGGGCCTTTTTCCTTCAAGAATACAGTAAGGACGACGAGATTAATCTCGAAAATCCTAATGAGCCAGGGTTTATATTTCAGATAGATAGGGAAGGAAACATACTATCGCCATTAAAAATACTGCCGTCAGATTTTGTATCTAGATGGAACTCTTTTCGATCCGGCAACAACACAATAGAGTCTGTTCTTAACATTGAAAAAATGGCTAAGTTTCATGCTATCTGGGATCTGGCTTATCACGGGGCTATGGACACCATAGAAAATTCCCTATATTTTTACAATGCACGGAAAGGGTTGGTAGAACCTATTGCTATACCTCCCTCGAATATATCGCAGTTAAATGAAGCTAAGTTTCAATCATTTGTGGAAAGGTCTCCAGAAAATAATAATAGGGGGATAGCACCCATTAAAGATCATATCCTCAAGCTCCTGTCAAACAGCCCTGACTTTCATAGGTTCTATGCAAGCGAAGCGGCAGCCATAACACAAGACGATTACCTGAACGATTTCTGCTATCGTCATCGCAAACAAATTACTCAGCTGCTAAAACACCGTAAGTCTTCATGGTTTATCGAAGACGATCCACAGGCGATTAAACTGCTCTTCGCCGCAGCAAAATATCTGAGATATTTACTTTATCCAGATCAAATAGAGTTGTCGGCTTACCTTAAGGACATAAGCAATGATCAAATAACAGTCGAAGTCAAGAATCATCAGAGATTTCCGATAAAACTCCTTGATGTGACTTGGCGCGACTCAATGAAGTTTTATCCCGTGGGCACGTCATTAGTGGTCAGTAGCAGACCAAATCAAGAAAATATTCGTGAATATAATTTTAAAATGCAGGATCCATCACAATGGCACGATACTTTAATACCAGAATTAGAGTTGGAATTTGCTTTACTTGGTATCCTTGAAAATAAAAGAAGATCACTCATTTTTCCCTGGCCACATGCAAGCCGTGATAAAATGACAATCAATCCCGCATCCAGATTTTCAACCTACGAGAGATTTAGTTTTATCGACAGTGAAAGCCCAACTGAGTTAAGAATTGGCAAGGGGAAGTGGGAAATACCAGAAGATCTGGTCATACCCAAAGAAAAGACCTTAAGACTTGAGCCCGGGGTGCATCTAAATCTCATAAATCATTCCAAAATTATTTCCTATTCCCCCATTTTCAGCATGGGTAGCAGCAAGGATCCCGTCATCATTACCTCAACCGATACTTCTGGGATGGGATTAATCGTGATAGATGCATCAAGCACATCTATTCTACAAAATACCAATTTCAGTCATCTGTCATGTACTGATGATAATGGCTACAAGCTTACGGGGGCGGTAACATTCTACGAATCTCCTGTTAAAATATCACTGTGCAATTTTTCAGATAATAAAAATGGTGACGATTGTCTCAATATCATTCGCACTACTTTTGACATTGATTACACCAATTTTGAAAATATACGAGCAGATGCGCTAGACGCCGACTTCTGTACAGGAACAGTATCAAACTGCCAATTTCTAAATGTTGGCAATGATTGCATTGATGTTTCAGGGTCTAAATTGAAAGTCAATCATATATTAATGCGTAAGGTGGGCGATAAAGGCCTCAGTGCTGGAGAAGATAGTGAAGTTGATGCTAAAGACTTGGATATTTTTAATGCTGAGATAGCCCTCACCAGTAAGGACAGATCGAGAATGAAAGTTTACGACGCCCTGATTTACAATTCGACGATCGGAATTGCTCTTTATCAAAAGAAATCTGAATATGGTCCTGCATATTTAAATGTGCAGCAACTTGACATCGAGCAATCTGAAATTCAGTTTCTCGTCGAAGAAAATTCACACCTTGTGGTTGACGGTCATGACATCGCACCTAACAAAATCAATGTCAAGGATATACTATATGGGATCGAATATGGAAAGAGTAGTCGAGGGGGATAGTACGAGGAAGCTAAGTTCATACAAGGTTCCTGCTTTTGACTGCATCTACTTAGTCGTGCTGAAAATATCTAAAAGTCAGGTGTGATGCGAATTAATCCGATTAAAACTGGTGGTAGTGTATGGAGGGCTAAATTTCATGATTTAGCAAGGAGGAAAAGTGCGTCCTTAATGATAATTACCGCTACCACAGTGCTCGCCGGGATCTTGCTCATTTTCACATCTACCTTCAGGTATGGCATTCACCTATACGAATCTGGGCAAAGCAGATACTTTAAGTACCTCTCAGAATCATTTAAGGAACTTGCCAAATTTGATTTTACTGGACTGCAAAATTACGCTACCAGTCACTTTACAGCCATCGATGACATGAAGCTTGACATCAAGTTCAAGCATTTACAACGAATTCACTACTTGCGTGATCTTGCTCTACAAGAGAAATACATCGCGAGCGAGCTAAAAGATGAAGAGTTTCCGGCAAAATTGACCTACAACGGGCAAGAAGAAAATATTAAGATTAGTCTAACCGGCAAGATTTCCAGGACACACCTTGGTGACCCAAATAAGTGGTCATATGAGGTCAAAGCAAGAGGGGATGCTACGATTGCTGGCATGAAACGATTTGGCATTTTAGTACCTCCATCGCGAGGCTTTCTAACAGATTGGATTGCAGTGGAGTTGATGAAAGAGCTTGATTTGATAGGAATCAGGATAGATTTTGTAAACTTTTCTATTAATGGAAAGCCCTATGGAATCTACTATTTGGAGGAACGCTTTGACAAACACTTGATAGAAAATAATCGACTTAGAGAAGGTCTTATTTTCAAATTGGAAAAAGAGATCCAGCCATACCAAGAAGCGAAGGTTATGGCTAATCCCGAAAAACGGGCCCAACTCTTATTGCTGAAGAGGCTGTGGCATCAGGTGTCTACGGGAGAGTTGCCTGCGAATCGTTTTTTTGATATGAAGAAACTGGCTAAACTCTTCGTTGTAACTGATTTAATGAACATTGGCCACCCACTCAATAAGGAAAATCTCCGGTTTTACTTTAATCCAGTAACCGGTCTGGTAGAACCCATTGCAAGAGAATTTGATAATCTTGATAACAATGAGCTGTCTCAAGTGAAAGTTTTCTTAGATAAGCCAGTGCCATTGACATCACATTTTTGGCACAAAAGCGAGGCGATTATCAGCTTGATCTATAATGATCTTTCCTTTCAGGAAGCTTATGCCGAGCAGGCCTCAACCGTCACACAAAGAGAATTTCTAAATGAATTTTTTACCAAAAGAAAGGACCAAATAGACCTAATTAGCTCAAAGCTCCATCAATACTGGCCCTACTATTCTCTACCGGAAAATGTACTTTATGAAAATCAGAGGATTCTGGCAGAAAGAATTTTACCTGAAATAGGGGAGGTCGAAGCAGCTCTTATTCAAAGGCAATCTTCAGTGATCCTCGAAGTGCATAATAATCATTGCCTACCAATTGAAGTAACTGGTCTAACCTGGGCCGAGGGTCGCGGCCACACTTTATCGGAGCCTTTCATTGTAGAGCCTGGGAAAATAACGAGCTCCGAAGTAACCCCTAGAGTGTTGAATTCGATTCGCGCAGGAGATCTTAACTCAAATGCGAATATTTCATTCAATCTATTGGGAATTCCATCACAGGAGCTAAAATCAAATCTAGATTTCTCCAAAGCCGGTACTCATCCAGTGAGTCTTGCTGGCAGATGACACAAATAAACTACAAGAAGGTCTTTTGCGATTTTTTCTAAGATGAAGCGTCAGAAGGCAGGCAGGGCGGTAGTCCTGGCGAGGACTCCTGCAATGAAATATGAGGGTAAAAGACGTTAAAATTCTTACTAACATCTTTAGTAGACGGAGTATTAGAGACCATCTCCTCTGGCATCTTGATCAATGAAGGTTCATAATTCAAATAATAATCGACGGCAGGCCAGGAAAATTCAAGATTGGCTTCCCAAATTCATGTGGCTTAGAGTACTTCTTACATCTTTAGGAGTATTTATTGCCATGTCAATTCTCTTCTTTGGTATACTATCTTATGGAGCACATCTAAAAGAAATTGGAGTGATGACCTACTTCAAGAACTCGGTACTGGATGCGGCAAGATTGGATTTTTCATTTATCAAAAACTTTACCAGAGGGCAACTTAATGATCTGCAGAAAATGCACATTGACATCAAGTTCAAGCATTTGCTGAGGATTCAGTACCTGAGGGAGCAAGCATTGGAGAAGGGAATCATTTCATCCCAGGCGAAGGAAGAAGAGTTTCCAGCCAAAATAGCCTACAAAGGTCAAATGTACGATGTCAAATTAAGTCTTACTGGATTGATTGCTGAATCCCACCTAAAGAGCCCTGATAGATGGTCCTTTCAAGTCAAAGTACGAGGCGACAACACCATTGAAGGATTAAAACGTTTTGGCATGTTGCGGCCAGCCACTCGGGGTTATATGACCGATTGGCTAGGTTTTGAGCTGATGAAAGATCGAGGTCTAATGGCATTAAGAGTCGACTATGTAAATGTGGAGATGAATGGCAAGGATTTAGGCACCTATTATCTCGAAGAACGTTTTGACAAATATTTAATTGAAAATAATCATCTAAGAGAAGGAATACTCTTTAAGTTGAATGGTGAATTCTCTCCCTATCAAAAATCAAAATTACTGGCGGATCCTGCCAAGCGACAACAGCTACTTATGTTACAGAGAATGTGGCAAGCGGTGGTAGACGGTCAACTCGACCCCGCTCGTTTTTTTGACTTAGACAAAATGGCACGGGTCTTTGTAGTATGTGATCTAATGAACAATAAGCATCCTTTGGCTCTACAAAATTTAAGGTTTTACTTCAATCCGGTCACTGGTCTGGTAGAACCGATTGCCAGAGAATGGGAAAAACTTGAAAGGACGGATATCAATACCCTGAGACTATTCCTTGAAAAACCTGTTGATGGTGATCGACACATCAGATTACAGAAAAATCCTATCCTAACAATGATCTATGATCACCTCGAATTCAAACGTCGATACATTTACCATGCAGAGATCATGTCAGAGAAAGAACATTTGGATCAGGTGATCCACAGGATGAAGTCCAAAATGAAAGCCATCGTAGATAAGGTGCATGGCTTATGGCCTTTCTATGAGGTACCTCTAGAAAAATTGTACGATCATCAAAAGTACATGCATTCGGTACTGTTTCCTGAGACACATCAAATAGAGATAGGGCCTTACAAGCTTAATGGAGCAAACCTTTGCCTCAGTATCAAGAATCGCCAATACTTACCTCTGGAAATCAGTAATCTCACTTGGAGAGATTCCATCATGATTTCTCCAATTCAGCCAATTATTCTGGATACCAAACTAAAGAAACAACAACACCTTTTTGAATTCAAGCTTCCTGGAAACATTGAGTGGACAGATGAGGAAATTAATCATTTGAGCTTACACTACAAGCTGCTTGGATCACAAGCTGCCAATAGAAAGATCAATATTCGATCGCGCCATGGGTCTGCTCTTACAGACCTGGTAAATGAGGACTTACAGGATCTTAATTCCTCACCATTTCTAAAAATAATTGAAAGTGAAAGAATCATTAAAATTCCATCTGGGTCCTCGGTCATCTCAAAATCGATTACAATACCAGAGGGCTATCTATTGCAGGTCGCATCAGGAGCGGAGATAGATTTTATAAAGGGAGCGGGCCTAGAAAGTTATTCACCAATAATTATGGATGGTGAAGAGCATGAACCGATTATCGTAAAGTCATCAGACTCTTCAGGTAAGGGAATAAAAATAATAGGAACAAAGCGCCGATCCAGCTTCAACTACGTAAAATTTGAAAAACTGGGAAATGTCAGTACGAGCTATGATGCTGTAGTTAACATACTGGAATCTCCTGTAGATATAACCAACTGCACCTTCTCTAAACTGACGAGAGGAACTTCACTTTATTTTTATAAATCTGATTTTCTTGTAGCTCAATCCATATTTGACGGTATCGAGGGATCTGCCTTCAAATCTGAATACTCGAAGGGAGGTATCACAAACTGTTCTTTTACGAATATTATCGGATCTGCGATTGTTGCGATTGAATCTGAAATTGATGTTGAACTCATTTGCATGACCAATATTGGATCGAACGGCATTCAAGCAACAAAAAACAGTTTCATTTCTGCTCATCAACTCGACATTCGCAATATCATGACTGGAATTGCAGTATCAAGTTGGTCTACTCTATATATGTCGGACGTACATGTGATCAATGGAACCATTGGAGTCACCGCAGTGGAAGAAGGATCCGGGTCTGGGCCAGCGATGATTAAAGCCGACCGAATTGACATGCAGAAGGTACTGACCCATCACAAGATTGCTGGGCAATCCCAGTTAATATTAGATGGTGAGACGGTTAGCCTTGAAACACAAACACTCTAAACGCGATCAAAAAACTTTGATTACAGATGCACTAGTGAGGATACTCCGAAAAGGTCGCCAAATCAAAAATGGCTCTTTTGGCGATCTTTCCCCGCTACGCCAAGGCTTCGACGGGACAGGCCATTTTTCTCAATCGGCTGATACTCATGCATCACCCAATCTCGAAAAAGTGAAAATCTCATCCAAAATAGGCTCATTTTATGAAGATGGCACTTTCCGGAGTAGCCTCACTAGTTAATGGGCTTCCCTTTGCTCCGAATATTGATGGTCTCCTCCTACCAATATCCTGATCTGTCAACTTGAGTACAGACTGAAGGTCTCGAACGAGCTGTACTAGGGTATAACTTGAGGTATCAATATTGGTGAAGAATATTTCACGAAAATCTTGGCCTCACAAATTTGAACGCAGCCTTTAACTCACGCTAAAATCGCTCAAACAACCTTTCATTGACAACAGATAATGCCTTATAAGTGAAAATACTATTCATCATCGATAGCCTGTCTAGAGGAGGAAAGGAAAGGCGTATGGTTGAGCTGCTCAAAGGCTTAGGCGATATAAGAGATTGCCATTTATTGTTGGCTGTTCTTTCACATAACATCCAGTATCAAGAAATATTTGATCTGGGCATACCTGTCCATGTCATCGACAGGAAATACAAGTATGATTTTTCGACCGTACAAAAGATCTCAAACCTTTGTAAGCATTCCATACCTGACATCATTCACTGTTGGGGAACAGTATCCTCCCTCTTTGCCATACCAGTGGCGAAGTCTCAGGGCATCAAATTGATTAACGGCAATATATCCAATGCCATTAGAAGTCGGCTTCCTTGGAATAAGCGCTATTTTCTCACTAGATTGACTTATTCCTTTGCTGATGCGGTAATTGGTAATTCTATTGCTGGGCTTAAAAGCTATAAGGTACCAACAAATAAAGCACACCTGATCAACAATGGCTTTGACTTTCAACGGGTCACACACTTGGAGGATCCCTCAAAATACCGCAGTTCACTAGGTATAAGATCAGGGCCAGTTGTTGGAATGATTGGTACCTTCGACGGTCGAAAGGATTTCAAAACTTTTGTGCAATCCGCTGTAAAAATTCTTGATCAAGGCCGAGAAGTTACTTTTTTGGCAATTGGGGAAGGTCCACAACTTGAGATGATCAAAGATCTGGTTCCCCTTGAGTACAAGAACAATATTCTCTTTCCAGGTATGATCAAGGAGATAGAAGAAGTTATTTCTATCTTCGATATCGGAGTTTTATGCACCGACACTGATGTACATGAGGAGGGTATTTCTAATGTGATTATGGAATATATGGCCCTTGCCAAACCCGTAGTGGCTACCGCTTCTGGTGGAACGTCCGAAATTGTCATTGAGAATGAAACGGGATACTTAACCAGCGGACATTCACTGAAGAACTTGATTGATAAAATTTCTTTCCTTCTTGACCATCCCAAAGAAGCAGAGGCGATAGGTAAGAATGGCCAAAAAAGAATAAGGGAAAACTTTTCTATCAAAGCTATGGTAGCGGCCTACTATTGGGTATATCAAAAATTATTACAAGACTCCTTAAAGGTAGATACCCGACCGGAGATGATTCGCTAAGACGGAAAGAGGATGATGTATTGTTTCAATCTATAAATTTGATGAAGAAAACAATCCCTAACAAATGTCGCACCCCCGCCATTTTAAGACCTCCATTATCGTCCTTACGATAATCTGCATTTTCTCCTATAGCACAAGCTTCTTGCCAGATAGTATATTCACTAATTTGACAAAGGAAGATGGTTTATTTGAATACACCACTGCAATTCTATTCTTCATCACGTCAATCCTCTTTCTCTTATTATTTAGAAACGGTAGATATATTAAGGACGTAAGAATAAGGAATCATTTACATAGTTATGCCAAGAGATACTTCTTTTTAATCCTTGCGATCATCTTTTTCTTTGGTGCTGGAGAGGAGATTAGTTGGGCTCAGCGAATTATCGGTTTTGAGACTCCCAAGAAGATGTACGAAATGAATGTTCAGGAAGAATTTAATTTACACAATATCGAATTATTTAATATCAAAAATAAGGAGGGCGTACGGAAAACAGGTTTTGCAACGCTCTTTACGATGAAGCAAATCTTTCTTGGGTCCTTCTTTCTATATCTCCTTGTACTTCCCATAGTTGCCAAAAAATTCGTTTGGATACCGCAAGTGTTAAAAAAATTATATATCCCGGTTCCACCAGTGTGGATAGGCATATTGTTCATAATGAACTACGGTCTGTACCGGATGTTTAGAATGTTGCAACCTTGGGATCTTCAGTGGGGTCTGACCGAAGTACAAGAATTTAATTTTTCTCTATTGCTACTTACTTTGCCTTTTGTATGGATTGAATTCCAAGGCGCATCTTCAAAACACAAACTGTCCATTGAAAGCATTACTACCAGCAAGGAGGCAATAAATGAATCGTAGTTGTAAGATCCAGTAACCCATGTCAATTCAACCCGTTCAAAGTAAGAGCCTAAAGCTTCGCTGGTATTTCAATCGCTTTCGCACAATGAACACAGGTGAGGTTCAGTACCGGATGAGGAAATTCGTAGCAAAGAACTACGACAGGCGCAACAAGATTGGATTCTTTCCAAGTCCAATCGATATGCTTTATCCAGCATCCATACTTGCCATTCCAGATGGGCTGGGCCCTTTCCCAGTAGATTGCTATAAGATTTTTACCTCTAAGTTGGATTTAAGTCAATCCATTGATTGGCACAAAGATCTAATTACCGGGAAAAAGTTCCCTCTTAGTTACTCTCATGCTATTGATACTCGAACTGAACGACATGGCATTGTCAAAGTCGTATGGGAAATCAACCGCTTACAGTTCCTCACCAATATTTGTCTGCAGTATCGACATACAGGAGGGTCAAAATATTTGCAAGATTTTATTCACATCATACAAGATTGGAAAAATGCCAATCCCTATCTTATTGGTGTTAACTGGTATAGCAATATTGAGATCAATCTTCGTATCATCACTTGGTTTCTTTGCTGGGAGATCTTGGATATGTCGACTCTACTCAAACACGATGAACAAATAAAAGATTTTGTTGATGAAGTATGGCTTCCCCTGATAAGGTTGCATGCCATACACTGCGAACGTTATATATCCGAATATTCTTCCGCCAACAATCATCGGATTGCTGAAGCAACAGGACTATTTGTTGCGGGTGCATATTGGCAGTTCCCAGAGGCCAGAAGGTGGACTAAAAGAGGCGCTTCCATCTTGGAAGCCGAAATGGCAAATCAACATTCAGAGTCAGGCATCAATCGAGAGGAGGCTTCGGAATATATCCAATTTATTGCCGACTTCTTTTTAATTGCGCACCTTGTCGGAGATAGAACATCTCATGCATTTTCAGCTAAATATTTGCGGGGATTAAAAAATATCATTCAGTTCATCTATCATTTGATGGATATGAATGGAGGCATTCCTTACTATGGAGATGATGACGATGGGCACACATTCGTATTAGCAAATGGCAAATACCACAATAATTTCCAGTCTTTACTGATATCAGGTGCAATTATATTTCAAGATGAGCTTTTCAAAGCCAAAGGTGGAGAAATTGATGTGAAGAATAGGATCTTATTCGGAAACGCAGGTGTCTCAAAGTACGACAATCTAAGATCTGTCCAAGCCAGATCTGTGACAATACCGTTCTTAAACGAAGGCCATTTCTTCATAAAGAATCATAGAAAGGATCAAGAAATCTACATACATGTGGATGCAGCACCTTTGGGGTATCTCTCCATCGCAGCGCATGGTCATGCAGATGCCTTATCATTTCGAATGCGTATTGACGGAAATGACTACTTTACGGACCCTGGCACTTATACCTATCATTCAGAACCCGAATGGAGAGCCTATTTTAAAGGTACTTTAGCTCACAACACCATTAGAATAGACGGCATAGACCAAGCTACCAATGCCGGACCCTGTTTATGGTTGGATCACTACAAATCCATTGTCGAGACATATGAAGACGATGAAGAACAAACCCTAGTTAAGGCTTCACATGATGGCTATCATTCACTAGGTATCGTCCATCAAAGGTCCTATCTGTTTGACAAAAAGAACAACATACTTGAGATCACGGACACGCTAAATGCCCAAAATGGAACTTACCACAGCTATGAAATACCATTTCATTTGCATCCGAAAATCGAAGTTGCAGCACTATCAGAAAGAACATTTGAGCTATCAGGCAGGTCCGGACGCAAAGTCAAAATCATTCTTGATCCTTTGCTAAACCCTGAAATTATCAAAGGGTCGACTGCTCCAATCCTGGGCTGGCATTCTCCATCATTCCTTCGGAAAGTACCAACAAACACCATTTATAGCCAGCTGTATAAAAAAGGATCATTTCAATTAAAAACAATAATTAAGGTCATTTCTACCTAAAGAAATTCATTGAGCCTATTCCATCTAAAACCACTCAATTCTCATGAACAATAAACTACTGATTCACGCTCCTCTTCTGTCCACTCCAGGAGGGAAACAAACCTATTATAATGCCATTCGAAAGCACTTCAATTGCAGAATAGCTTTTTTCTTTTATGGTTCTAAAGGGAAAGAGGAGACATTTATTGCGTCCTCGCTGCGACTCTTCAGAGATTATTATAAGTTCTACCGTGCTGCCAAAACTAACGACGTAGATATGGTATTGTTGAATCCATCTCTAAATCCGAAGTCCTTCCTGAGAGATTTTGTTTTTGCCCTAATTTGCGTGGCTATCAACAAACCCATGGTCGTTTTCTGGAGGGGATGGAACTGGGATTTTGAAAGAAAATTTGTGTCAAAAATAAAACCCTTTTTCCGCTTGACCTACGGACAAGCAGCTGCAATGATTGTTTTGGCTAGTGACTTCAGGGATCACCTGCGAGCATACGGCTTTAAGCGGAACATCTATTTGGAAACTACTACAGTAGATGACGTCATTCTTAATTTTCACATCGATAATACTCTCCGAAATTCCCGTCCAATTCCTGCTTACAAAAAGGAGATCACTTTGTTATTTCTTGCAAGAATAGAAAAGAACAAAGGCATCTATGAAACGCTGGATAGTTTTTCGGATTTATCAAAGCGGTACTCGAATTTGCGCTTGATTATAGCAGGTACTGGTGGTGAGCTGCAACTTGCACAAGATTATGCTTGCAACAATCATATTAAGAACGTAGAATTTGTTGGCTGGATTACCGGAAATGAAAAAGCCAGGATATTAAATAAATCAGATATCTATGTTTTCCCATCTTTTCACGGAGAGGGCATGCCAAACTCACTGCTGGAAGCTATGGCTAGCGGCCTAACAATTGTCACGACAAACGTTGGTGGCATCAAAGATTTCTTTGAACCAGGCAAAATGGGAGAATATGTAAATAGTCAAGATACTAGTGATCTGACTATTAAGTTAGAGAAGATCATAGATAACCAGGACAGATTACCGGTTATTAGCCATTACAATAGCGAATATGCACGCCAGCGCTTTGCCCCATCAAAAGTTGCAAAGAGATTGGAAAAAATATATTATGCCACGACTGGGAATAAAACCAAAATTAGGAAAGTCACCTTACCGATCACTGTAGAGCCTTAACCTTGTTCAAAGTATTAAATCCAAAGTAATTTGTCGTAAAATACCCGACTACCAAACCAGATTATTTTTATAAATGTCAAGATAAAATGCCAAAGCAATTTTCCCCAAGGAGATTTATCCTAGTTGCAGCTGAAATTCTTTTTATCACCTTAACTGTGGGAGCAAAGGTTTACTATGTCGATAGTACAGAGGGCGATGATGCTTTCTCTGGTACATCATCTATTGTTATCGGAGACAATGATGGGCCCTGGAAGACAATATCCAAGGTAAATAGCATGACCTTTGAACCCGGTGACAGCGTTCTATTTAGAAGAGGGCAGATCTGGAAAAACGGCCCCTTAGATCCCCAAAATGGGGGATCTGCTCATGGTGTAATCAATATCAGTGATTCTATTCTATCTAAACCCATTTCCTTTGATCTCGTGGATCCCAATAATCATCGCTGTGTCTATTTTGGTGCATATGGCGAAGGTGAAAAACCCAAAATTGATTGTGAAGATGAGGTAGGTTTGATCATTCGGCACAACTATATTTTTGTTGAAGATCTTCATCTAGATAATGGTGACAACAACGTTCTACAGTTTAATGCCACAGGTGGAAATTATTGGAATATTGTTAGAAATGTCGATGTCACTCGTGTTAGGGCCAATGCTGTAAGATTTCTTAGTGGTGGAGGAAACTGTTGGCTAGACGGCCTATACGTCTATGACTATGGCGTCAATGGAATCCTTCTGAATGGCTCCGCATTTAACGCACTAGATTCGATCTTGGTTGAAAATTGTTGGGTGGAAAAACCAGAGATTATTGAAAGAGAAGATGGCATTACCTGTCATACTGATGAGCACGACAACAACATCCAGGGCAATGTAATTATTCGCAATAATACAATCATCCGATCAGGGGAAGATGGAATTGATATCACTTCGGGTACAAATATCCTTCTTGAAGGCAATCTGATCAAGCATAGTTATAGTGCAGGCATCCATGTGGCCAAAGAACGGGTTCATACAATAGAGATCCGTGGCAATTTATTGGACTCAAATTCAATCGGCAAAGGATTGGCAGACTTGAGTATTATCTGCTCTAATGTAAGGGCAGTCAACAATTTGGTAGTGGGAAATGGTCATCATTCTGTGCTTCTCAAAAATGCAAGTGATGTCCAAATATGGAACAATGTAATCGCTCCAGTAGACCGTACTGGCGATCTGGTTCGGCTGAGAACCAATTTGCACAATATTGACATTAGAAACAACATCTTTGATTTGACACGCTCCAGACAAGAAATCGATGGAAATCTAGAATCTGTCACATTTGATTACAACTGCTATTATATCTCCGATTTAGATGATGAGGTATGGTATGATTATAGTTTTGAAGAGGCACAGTTGCAGAATTCCGCATTTGAAATTAATGGATTCCACGGCGATCCTCGTTTTTCGAATACCCAAAGGTCAAAACCTGAACACTTCAGACTGAATCCCGGAAGTCCCTGTCTCGATGCTGGTACTGAATTACCGTTAACATTCGACTATTGGGGAACACCTCGTCCGCAGGGAAAGAAGATAGACATTGGAATCTATGAAGGAGATCGTTGTCCAAATGATCCAGAAAATGATAAAGACGATGATGGCATCTGTGGAGATATTGATAATTGCCCGAATCTTGCAAACCCGGGACAGGAAGATCAAGATGAGGACGGTGTCGGCGATGTATGCGATCTATGCCCTACTGATCCTGACAATGATTTAGATGTTGATGGAATATGTGGCGACTTTGACAATTGTCCCGACATTTCCAATCCGGATCAACTTGACCAGGATAATGATGGCATCGGTGATCTTTGCGACAGTTGCCCAAATGATTCGATCAATGACGTAGACAATGATGGAATTTGTGGAAGATTAGACAATTGCCCGAATACAAATAATCCTAATCAAGTAGACCAAGACGGTGATGGCATCGGTGATCTTTGCGACTCCTGCCCAAATGACCCCACCAATGATGTTGACGGCGATGGTATTTGCGGTCAGGTGGATAATTGTCCAAATACCAATAATCCTGAGCAAAGTGACCAGGACAATGATGGCATCGGTGATCTTTGCGACTCCTGTCCCAACGACCCATACAATGATGAGGATGGTGACGGGATATGCGGTGACTCTGACAATTGCCGGCAAACAGCCAATCCAGGTCAAATTGATCAAGATGGCGATGGTATTGGTGATCCTTGCGACTCTTGTCCCAATGACCCGGATAATGATGCGGATGACGACGGGGTATGTGATGATGAAGAAGGTTGCCCATGGACTGGATTCCTGGCTTACATCTTTTGCAAGACGACCAGTCAACCTGACAACAACTTCATCAAAGAATATCCAAATCCTTTCCAAGACAGAATCAACATAAGAATCACTTCTGATCTCTCCGCTGACCGCTTACTGCTTTTGGATGCCAACGGCAAAATATTCGTATCACAGGTAATCAATAAAGGTCAAAAAGAAGTGACTCTGGAGGTGGAGAGGCTGAGGCAAGGCCTATATTTTATCGTCACATTACATGACAGTGCGGTTCTATCTGTGGCTAGAGCCGTCAAAAAATAATGGGTGGTTCATCTTGTCCGAACCCCATGTTCACCCATCAATGGCTCCTATTGTGAAAAAGGCCGACCTAAGTGGCTTTGACGCTTATTTGGATATTCCCCCATCCAGCTGGGAAAATCTTTGGACATCATATGCTGGAGACTATAAAAACCAATACAACCATCGAATCAAACTAGTGCCTATCTTACCTCATGAACATTAAAAACACGCCATTCACTTCCTATAGCTCAAGGCAGTCCTTGCCAGAATGCGGGTAATAAATTACCACTAGTTTCCCTACTTCTTCAAAAGTAAGAGGGAATTGGTGGAGGGTGGAATGGTCGGAGCCTCAAATCTGACATTTCGTTTTCCGCATCAGCAGTTCCTTTCTAGCACTATTGAACACTTTGTCTTATCTTCACTTTGACAAGGATCGTTTTGTAACCCAAAACCCCCATCTTATGTTCCTAAGGTTTCTTACGTGGGCCCTCCTCTTCGGGGCCTTCTGCAGTCATAAAGCCGTTTCTCAAACGATAGTTCGTGGCCCCTATTTACAAATGGGCACACCCAATAGCATGACCCTTCGTTGGCGTACCGACATGCCTTTAGTAAGCAAGGTTTGGTATGGCAATGATCCTGCAAATCTGACAGATTCACTTACCATCTTAAAGGACACTGTTGATCACGAATTAATGATCACCGGACTAACTCCCAACACCAAGTACTACTATGCGGTGGGCGATACCACTGGAATTTTGTCGTACGATCTGATTGGTAGTTTTGCAGGGATGCCCGCGGGAGGTGATGACATGCATTACTTTACGACTTCTCCTTCTCCTGGTTCAAATCAACAATTCTCTATATGGGCCCTTGGTGATGCAGGATTAAAAGATGATAATCAGAGGGCGGTCAGAGACGGCTTCTACAACTTCAATAAAGGAACCCATGCCGATATCATTTTGGCTCTTGGTGACAATGCTTATGATGTTGGATCTGACAGTGAATACCAACTGGCATGGTTTGAAAACATGTATGAACCAAGCCTTATCAATTCTATTTTATGGACTACTCCTGGAGAGAGAGATATCATGAGTATTGATACTTTGACATCTACCGGTCCGTATTACGATATTTTCACTCTCCCAAAGAATGGCGAGGCAGGTGGCGAGCCATCTGGCACTGAACAGTACTACTCCTTCGATTATGCAAATGTTCATTTCATCTCACTTAATACAGAAGATGCAAGCCGGATCCAGATGAAAACATGGCTCCAGACAGATCTCGCCAATACAGCACAACAGTGGGTCATAGTTTACTTTCATAAAACACCTTATTACACCGTCGATGAATTCCGTACTGACTTTTTACCAATTCTAGAGCAAGGTGGAGTTGATCTCATACTCTTTGCCCATAAGAAGCTGTATGCCCGATCGTTTCTGATGAATGGGCACTATGGTGCTGAAGGCACTTTCGATTCCACCAGTATGGCCATAGACCTAACTAAGGGCCGGAGAGACGAAGGTGCTTCCTATAAAAAACCATTGGGGATCGTACCCGACACAGGTACGGTATATGTCACAGCCGGTTCAGCAGGTAGTTTCACTGCTAATCTGGACAATTACCCTTTCTGGAGCGAAGAGATTGGTGCCCCTGATAAGGGTTCTGTTCAGATCCTTGTCTCGGGCAATGAACTAGATGTTAACTTCATCGATCAGAGTGGAATCGTCCGTGACTACTTTGCCATCTCTAAAGGGATCGGGGCTTGGCCCACTGCAATGATCACCAGCCCGGCTGACAGCATGCTTTTTGACTCTATTGAAACCATCAATATCTCTGCCGACGCCTCCGATAGTGATGGATCTGTGACCAAAGTGATATTCTATGCCAACGGAGATTCGATTGGTATGGACAATTCAGCTCCATTTGACTTAAGCTGGACACCATCTTCTGAGGATGTTTACCATTTGCAGGTAGAAGCGATAGACAATGACGGCAACAAATCACAATCACCTACAATAACCATTGGTGTGGGGGTTTTTGCCAGCTGTTCATCAATAAGTATGTCTTCTGATGACGCAGAAGAAAGAATTGATAATGGTAAAGTAAACTTGACCAGCTCTGATCTTGAGCTGTGTACGGATGCAGCACCTCAATTGGTCGGACTCCGATTTGAAAATTTAAACATTCCCCAAGCTGCCACGATCGTTAGTGCTCACATACAGTTTACAGAAGATCAAGCCAACAACCTAAATCCATGCGATCTAAAGATCTTCGGTGAATTGAGTCCCAATCCCACTACTTTTACCAACGCTGATTTTAACATAAGTACCAGACCTCGCACAACAGATAGCGTTATGTGGTCTCCACCTGACTGGTTGGCGACTACGTCCGCTGGTCCTGATCAAAAGACTCCGGATTTGAAATCCATTATTCAGGAAATTGTCTTTCAGATGGGATATTCTTCCAGTAGTGCCATCTCAATCATTTTTGAAGGGACGGGAAGAAGAATGGCAAGAACATGGGACATGAATCCAGAAAAGGCTGCCAGTCTTTGTGTAGTCTACGAGACAGGAAGTTGTGATGACGCTGACGGTGATGATATCTGTGATTTTGAAGATAACTGCCCCAATAGTGCTAATCCTGGTCAAGAAGACGTTGACTCTGACGGAATTGGTGATGCCTGTGACAATTGTCCCACAATCGCTAACCCTAATCAAGAAGATACGGATGTTGATGGAGTCGGTGACGCATGCGATAATTGCCCCGCAATCGCCAATCCAGGTCAGGAAGATATGGATGGTGATGGGATAGGTGACGTATGTGATGCCTGTCCCAATGTTTCAGCTGAACCTCTAGTAATTGACGATCAGCCCATACCATCAGGCACTTATCTCACCACGACTACGATAAATTCTGCTGGTATTGTGGCTGGCAATTCTTCAGTAGCTTTCAAGGCTGGTGAATCTATTACCTTGAATCCCAACTTCACTGTAGAAAGTCAAGCTATATTTAGTGCGCACATAGAGGGTTGTCCAACGGATGATTGTCCCAATGATCCTGATAATGATATTGATGGCGACGGAGTATGCGGAGAGGTTGACAACTGCCCCAATACTTCCAACCCAGGACAAGAAGACGACGACTCCGATGGAATAGGCAACGTCTGTGACAATTGCCCGGCTACTTCAAACCCAGGACAAGAAGATGACGACTCCGACGGTGTAGGCAATGTCTGCGACAACTGCCCGGCCACTTCAAACCCAGGACAAGAAGATGACGACTCCGACGGTGTAGGCAATGTCTGTGACAACTGCCCGGCTACTTCAAACCCAGGACAAGAAGATGACGACTCCGACGGTGTAGGTAATGCCTGTGACAATTGCCCGGCCACTTCAAACCCAGGACAAGAAGATGACGACTCCGACGGTGTAGGCAATGTCTGTGACAATTGCCCGGCCACTTCAAACCCAGGACAAGAAGATGACGACTCCGACGGTGTAGGCAATGTCTGTGACAACTGCCCGGCTACTTCAAACCCAGGACAAGAAGATGACGACTCCGACGGAATAGGCAACGTCTGTGACAATTGCCCGGCTACTTCAAACCCAGGACAAGAAGACGACGACTCCGATGGTGTAGGCAATGTCTGTGACAACTGCCCGGCCACTTCAAACCCAGGACAAGAAGATGACGACTCCGACGGTGTAGGCAATGTCTGTGACAACTGCCCGGCTACTTCAAACCCAGGACAAGAAGATGACGACTCCGATGGTGTAGGTAATGCCTGTGACAACTGCCCGGCCACTTCAAACCCAGGACAAGAAGATGACGACTCCGACGGTGTAGGCAATGTCTGTGACAACTGCCCGGCTACTTCAAACCCAGGACAAGAAGATGACGACTCCGAAGGTGTAGGCAACGTCTGTGACAACTGCCCGGCTACTTCAAACCCAGGACAAGAAGATGACGACTCCGATGGTGTAGGCAACGTCTGTGACAACTGCCCGGCCACTTCAAACCCAGGACAAGAAGATGACGACTCCGACGGTGTAGGCAATGTCTGTGATAACTGCCCGGCTACTTCAAACCCAGGACAAGAAGATGACGACTCCGATGGTGTAGGTAATGCCTGTGACAATTGCCCGGCCACTTCAAACCCAGGACAAGAAGATGACGACTCCGACGGTGTAGGCAATGTCTGTGACAACTGCCCGGCTACTTCAAACCCAGGACAAGAAGACGATGACTCCGATGGTGTAGGCAACGTCTGTGACAACTGCACGGCTACTTCAAACCCAGGACAAGAAGATGACGACTCCGATGGTGTAGGTAATGCCTGTGACAATTGCCCGGCCACTTCAAACCCAGGACAAGAAGATGACGACTCCGAAGGTGTAGGCAATGTCTGTGACAACTGCCCGGCTACTTCAAACCCAGGACAAGAAGACGACGACTCCGATGGTGTAGGTAATGCCTGTGACAACTGCCCGGCTACTTCAAACCCAGGACAAGATGCCTGTGACAATTGACGATGACTCCGATGGTGTAGGCAACGTCTGTGACAACTGCACGGCTACTTCAAACCCAGGACAAGAAGATGACGACTCCGATGGTGTAGGTAATGCCTGTGACAATTGCCCGGCCACTTCAAACCCAGGACAAGAAGATGACGACTCCGACGGTGTAGGCAATGTCTGTGACAACTGCCCGGCTACTTCAAACCCAGGACAAGAAGATGACGACTCCGACGGTGTAGGTAATGCCTGTGACAATTGCCCGGCCACTTCAAACCCAGGACAAGAAGATGACGACTTCGACGGTGTAGGCAACGTATGTGACAATTGCCCGGCCACTTCAAACCCAGGACAAGAAGATGACGACTCCGATGGTGTAGGTAATGCCTGTGACAATTGCCCGGCCACTTCAAACCCAGGACAAGAAGATGACGACTCCGACGGTGTAGGCAATGTTTGCGACAACTGTCCGGCTACACCCAATCCAGGACAAGAAGATACGGATGGTGATGGCATGGGCGATGCTTGTGATCCCTAGTGAAGCAATTGATTAAATGCAATCAATACATGACATTAATACAAATCTTGGACCCAAATAAATGATGATCATGGATAACTGATGAATTAATCTGCACGAGGAGATCAATCAAAATCATGCTTATGACTCAAATTGAACTCTATCGTTTGCCCTAGCTCCCAACCGTATAGAGACATGAATCTAAGCTCCCCCATCCATCTATGTGTCTTTGTCTTCTCCCTAACAACTTGTCTTGCACAGGAGATCATCAGAGGACCATATCTACAAGTTGCTACTCCGAATAGTATTACGATCCGTTGGCGTACCGATCTAAGCACGGATACCAAGTTATGGTATGGAGATAGTCCCAGCAACCTTACATCGTTTGAATTCATTGCTGGCAATCGCATTGAACATCAAATAGATCTATCTGGCCTCAATCCTGCAACTACCTACTTCTATGCCGTGGGTGATAGCTCAGGAACACTCAATTACGACAATATTGGTGATCTAGCTGGTCAAGCGGCAGGTGGCGATACTATTCATTATTTCACCACTTCTCCTACCTCAGGCACCACCCAACCCATATCTATTTGGGTACTGGGTGATGCCGGAACACACGATGCCAATCAGCGAGCTGTTCGCGATGCTTTCTATAATTATAATGGCAGCCCTCACGTCGATTTGATCTTGCAACTCGGAGATAACGCCTATGAAGATGGCTTGGATTCCGAATACCAAGTTGCCTGGTTTGAAGATATGTATGAGACCAGTCTGATCAATTCGATCCTGTGGCCTGTAGTTGGAAACCATGATTTACACTATGCCGATAGTGAAGATGAAACTGGTCCCTATTATGATATCTTTGATGCACCCAGAAATGGGGAAGCTGGAGGGGTCGCCTCGGGAACCGAAGCCTATTATTCCTTTGATTATGCCAATATCCATTTCATAGCACTGAACTCAGAGGATATCAGTCAAGAGCCCGGCAGTCCCCAGCTGATCTGGCTACAAAATGATTTGAATACTAATGCCCAGCAGTGGACGGTAGCCATGATACACCGGGCTGCTTACTACAGTAGTGGAGATGTGCGCAGCAATATTGTGCCTATCCTGGAAAGTGCAGGTGTTGATCTGGTGCTATACGGACATCGGCATGTATATCAGCGATCCTTCCTAATGGATGGCCACTATGGTGACGAAGGAACATTTGATTCCCTTTCCATGACGATCGATGGTGGTGATGGCCGACCAACCGGTGATGGGCCTTATCTCAAACAGCCCGAAGGAGCTGCAAACTCAGGTACGGTACATCTCATAACAGGGTCGGCTGGCAAAGATGGCAACCTAGGCACCATACATCCATTCCTCATATCGTATGTCGGAGAACCAACAATGGGATCGGTGCACATGGAGGTCGATGGTAGCCAGATGGATGTACGGTTTATTACCGACAACGGAACAGTCTTTGATCACTTCGTGATTTCAAAGGGAATTGGCGCATGGCCAAATGTCAGCTTAACCAGTCCTGTTGAAGGCACTACTTTCCCCTTGATTCAGCCCATAACCATTGCTGCCGATGCAACAGACAGCGATGGACAGGTTACCCAGGTAGAGTTTTTTGCCAATGGCAATTCCATAGGAATTGATTTTACTCCTCCCTTCTCCATAAGCTGGAGTCCCACGAAAGGAATCTACGACCTACAAGTCAAGGCCACAGATAATGATCTCAATGTTGTCACTTCAAACACGTCTAGAATTTTTGTAGAGGTTTTTTCCTCAACTGGCGGGATCAGTATGAATTCTGATGATGCTGAACAAAAGATGACAAATAATAAGGTTTCCCTAAATAGCAGTGATCTTGAACTTGCAGTAGATGACACCATAGCTCAGATCGTAGGAATGCGTTTTCTCGACCTCCAAATACCAAAAAATGTGGAGATTGATACTGCCTTTATCCAATTCACAGTTGATGAAGTAACCAACATTAACCCTTGCAGCTTGGTCATTGAAGGTCAGAAAAATGCCAACCCAGCTACCTTCACAAACAATACTAATGACCTGGGCAGTAGACCTAAAACTCAAGCTTCCACAGTCTGGCAACCCAATGATTGGTTGGCAAAAGACGTGGCAGGGTTCGATCAAACGACACCTGACTTAACAGATGTTCTACAGGAAATTGTAGATCAAGGGGCCTATTCTGCCTCAAGTCCAATTGCAATTTTTGTGTCTGGGACAGGAACACGAGTAGCCATATCTCATAATAAGAATCCAGCCCAGAGTCCAACGCTCGCCGTGATTTATAGCAAAGGAAGTTGTATCGATGGTGATAGCGATGGTGTTTGTGATGAAGTAGACAATTGTGAGCTCATTTCTAACCCCATGCAGGAAGATATGGATGGGGATGGAATTGGTGATCTGTGTGATAATTGTCCAAGTACCAGTAATCCGAATCAAGTCGACACAGATCAAGATGGACAGGGCGACACTTGTGATGCTTGCCCACTGGTGTCCTCCATACCCTTACAAATTGACAATCAGCCGATTCCTTCCGGGACCTATCATACCACTTCATCGATCACATCTGCCGGACATGTTGCGAGTGATTCAACGGTCATTTTCAAAGCCGGTGAGGCTATCGATCTAAATCCGAATTTCTTCGTGACAAGTCAAGCTATTTTTGAAGCACATATTGAGGGTTGCCCGGAGTAAAATATCAATTGGTGAAGAATCGGTGTACAAAGTTACTTATCTATTGCCAGAGTACTTTGAAAATCATACATGGATCCCAAAGTGAGTGAGAAAACATCAGTCTTAAACCTAAACCCAGTTTCGATCTTAAAAGCATGCACCAAAGTCTACACCAGATGAAATTATGAATCTGAGCTCCCCCATCTATCTATGTGTCTTTGTCTTCTCCCTTGCAACCAGTTTTGCACAGGAGATCGTTCGAGGACCATATCTACAAGTTGCCACTCCGACTAGCATTACGATCCGTTGGCGGACCGATCTAAGCACGGATACCAAGCTATGGTATGGAGATAGTCCCAGCAACCTGACTTCGTCTGAATTCATTGCTGGCAATCGCACTGAGCATCAAATCGATCTATCTGGCCTCAACCCTGCCACTACCTACTTCTACGCCGTGGGCAACAACTCAGGAACACTCAATTATGACAACATTGGTGATCTAGCTGGTCAAGCGGCGGGTGGAGATGCTGATCACTATTTCACCACATCTCCTACCGCAGGTACCGCCCAACCTGTATCTATCTGGGTGCTGGGTGATGCCGGAACGCACGATGCCAATCAGCAAGCTGTTCGCGATGCCTTCTATAATTATAATGGCAGCCCTCACGTCGATTTGATCCTCCAACTCGGAGATAACGCCTACGAAGATGGCTTAGATAGTGAATACCAAGTTGCATGGTTTGAAAATATGTATGAGACCAGTCTGATCAATTCGATCCTTTGGCCAGTCGTTGGAAACCATGATTTGCACTTTGCCAATAGTCAAGATGAAACTGGTCCTTATTACGATATCTTCGACGCACCCAGAAATGGGGAAGCTGGCGGCGTCGCTTCCGGAACTGAAGCATACTACTCTTTCGACTACGCTAATATTCACTTCATAGCCCTCAATTCAGAGGATATCAGTCAAGAGCCCGGAAGTCCCCAGCTGAACTGGCTTCAAAATGATTTGAATAATAATACCCAGCAGTGGACGGTAGCCATGATACACCGGGCTGCTTACTACAGCAGTGGAGATGTGCGCAGTAATATTGTGCCTGTACTGGAGAGTGCAGACGTTGATCTGGTTCTGTACGGACATCGACATGTCTACCAGCGATCCTTCCTCATGGACGGCCATTATGGTGCAGAAGGTACATTCGATCCTCTTACAATGACGATAGATGGTGGTGATGGTCGGCCGACTGGTGACGGACCTTACCAGAAACAAACAGGAGGACCAGGAAATTCCGGTACCATACATCTTATCACAGGATCGGCTGGTAAAGATGGCAGCCTTGGCACGATTCATCCATTCCTGGTGTCGTATGCCGGTGACCCAACTTTGGGATCAGTGCATATGGAGGTGGACGGCAGCCAAATGGATGTCCGCTTTATCACTGATGCCGGGGTAGTCTTTGATCACTTCGTCATCACTAAAGGAGTGGGCGCATTTCCAAATGTCAGCTTAACCAGCCCTCCTGATGGCACCTCATATCCTACGATTCAAAACATCACGATAGCTGCTGATGCGACCGATAGTGATGGCCAAATTACCCAGGTCGAGTTTTTTGCCGATGGGACTTCAATCGGCATTGACTTTTCTGCTCCTTATACACTCAACTGGACACCTACAATCGGTGTTTTCGACCTGCAGGCGAAGGCAACCGACAATGACCTCAACGTAGCTTCATCCGTTGTCCACCAGATCAGTGTGGCCACTTTCCCTACAACATCTTCAGTGGTCATGAGTTCTGATGACGCCGAGCAAAGGTTGACGGACAACAATGTCAATTTAGGTAGTAATGATCTTGAACTTGGACAGGAAAATGGCACTGCTAAAATTGTGGGTATGAGATTCATGGACTTAAACATACCTAAGAATGCTCAGATCGAAGATGCTTATATTCAGTTTACAGTCGATGAGAATACAAGCATCAATCCTTGTAGTCTCACTATTGAAGGTCAAAAAAATGGCAACCCTCAGACCTTTATCAACTCCACTAATGACCTGGGCAGTAGACCTAAAACTCAAGCGTCCATAGTTTGGCAACCTTCTGATTGGGGTCCTCCAAACGCTCAGGGTTTTGCTCAACAAACCCCTGACCTCAAAACAATTCTGCAGGAAATCGTTAATCAAGGAGCGTACTCAGCTTCCAGTGCTGTCGCGCTTTTTGTGGAAGGCTCTGGAACCAGGGTGGCCATATCATATGATAAAGACCCGGTTTTAAGCCCTATCCTCCACGTCAATTACAGCAACGGAAACTGCACTGAAACTGATGGAGATGGTATATGTGACGAGGTAGATAATTGCCCCTCTTTAGCTAATTCTACGCAGGAAGATGGAGATGGAGATGGTTTGGGGGATTTATGCGACAACTGCCCAGTTGATGCCAATGCCAACCAAACAGACACAGATAACGATGGGATCGGTGATGTCTGTGACGCTTGTCCGAATGATCCCAACAACGATATTGACGGCGACGGTATATGTGGCGATGTAGACAATTGTCCCAATATGGCTAATGCCAACCAAGTGGATACAGACAATGATGGGATCGGTGATGTCTGTGACGCTTGTCCCAATGATGCCAACAACGATATTGACGACGACGGTATATGTGGCGATGTAGACAATTGCCCTAATATCCCTAATGCCAACCAAGAGGATGCAGACAATGATGGGATCGGTGATGTCTGTGACGCTTGTCCCAATGATCCCAACAACGATATTGACGGTGACGGTATATGTGGCGATGTAGACAATTGCCCTAATATCCCTAATGCCAACCAAGCGGATGCAGACAGTGATGGGATTGGTGATGTCTGTGACGCTTGTCCCAATGATCCCAACAACGATATTGATGCCGACGGTATATGTGGCGATGTAGACAATTGTCCCAATATGGCTAATGCCAACCAAGTGGATACAGACAATGATGGGATCGGTGATGTTTGCGATCCTTGCCCAAACGATCCCGATGATGATGCCGATGGTGATGGACACTGTGCTGATACCGATAATTGTCCTTCCATTGCAAATGCTAATCAGCAAGATTCCGATTTAGATGGAATTGGTGATGTCTGCGACATCTGCCCGAACGATCCGGAAAATGACACTGATGGGGATGGAATCTGTGGTGATGTTGACAATTGTCCAGCGGTTGCCAATGCAGGTCAGGCTGACACCGACTCAGACGGCATGGGTGATGCTTGCGATGTTTGTCCAAATGATCCCAATAATGACATCGATGGCGATGGTATCTGCGGCAATGTCGACAATTGCCCCGGAACTCCTAACGCCAACCAGATCGATTCCGATAATGATGGCATCGGAGATGCTTGTGATGCTTGTCCTAATGATCCCGATAATGACTTCGATAATGATGGTATCTGTGGCGATGTTGATAACTGCCCTGTGACTGCCAATGCCAATCAAGCAGATGCGGATGGCGACGGCATGGGTAATGCTTGTGATGATTGCCCCAATGATCCCAATAATGACATTGATGGAGATGCTATCTGTGGCGATGTCGACAATTGCCCATCAAACGCCAATGCTAATCAAGCTGATGCGGACGCCGATGGTATGGGTGATGCTTGCGATGCTTGTCCAAATGATCCCAATAATGACATTGATGGAGATGCTATCTGTGGCGATGTCGACAACTGCCCCGGAACACCTAACGCCAGCCAGATCGACTCCGATAATGATGGCATCGGAGATGCTTGTGATGTTTGTCCTAATGATCCCGATAATGACTTCGATAATGATGGTATCTGTGGCGATGTTGATAACTGCCCTGTGACTGCCAATGCCAATCAAGCAGATGCGGACGGCGACGGCATGGGAGATGCTTGTGATGATTGCCCCAATGATCCTAACAACGATGTAGATGGCGACGGCATTTGTGGCGATGTCGACAATTGCCCATCAAACGCCAATGCTAATCAAGCTGATGCGGACGGCGATGGCATTGGTGATGCTTGTGATGATTGCCCTGATGATCCTAACAACGATGTAGATGGCGACGGCATTTGTGGCGATGTCGACAATTGTCCATCAATCTCCAATGCAAGTCAAATCGACTCCGACAGTGACGGCATTGGTGATGCTTGTGATGATTGCCCTAATGATCCCAACAACGACGTAGATGGTGATGGTGTCTGTGGTGATGTCGACAATTGTCCAGTGACTTCTAATGTAAATCAAACGGATTCTGATGGCGATGGCATTGGCGATGCTTGCGATGTATGCCCCAATGATCCCAACAACGACCAAGACAGTGATGGCATTTGTGGCGATGTCGACAATTGTCCTACAACCTCTAATGCCAGCCAAACCGACTCCGACAGTGACGGCATTGGTGATGCTTGTGATACTTGTCCCAATGATCCCAACAACGACCAAGATGGTGATGGTGTGTGTGGTGATGTCGACAATTGTCCTACAACCTCCAATGCAAGTCAAATCGACTCCGACAGCGATGGCATTGGTGATGCTTGTGATGATTGCCCCAACGATCCCAACAACGACCAAGACAGTGATGGCATTTGTGGCGATGTTGACAATTGTCCCACAACCTCCAATACAAGCCAAATCGACTCCGACAGTGACGGCATCGGTGATGATTGTGATGATTGCCCTAATGATCCCAACAACGACCAAGATGGTGATGGTGTGTGTGGTGATGTCGACAATTGTCCAATGGCCCCTAATGCAAATCAAACGGATTCTGATGGCGATGGCATCGGCGATGCCTGTGATGTTTGCCCCAATGATGCCGATAATGATATCGATGGTGATGGAATCTGTGGTAATCTCGATAACTGTCCTTTAGTTTCTAATGCCAATCAAGCTGATTCCGATGGCGATGGCATTGGTGATGTATGTGACCCTTGTCCTCAAACTACAAGCAACGACTCCGATGGAGATGGGATCTGCGATGAAGTGGACAATTGCCCATTGATTCCTAATGCCAGCCAAGAGGATTCAGACGGTGATGGAGTGGGTGATGCTTGTGATGCCTGTCCCAGTGATCCCAACAATGACCAAGATGGTGATGGTGTTTGTGGTGATATTGATAATTGTCCTAATGACTCAAATACCAACCAAGCAGATGTAGACGATGATGATATCGGTGACATATGCGATGTATGTCCCAATGATCCCAACAATGACCAAGATGGTGATGGCATTTGTGGTGATGTCGACAATTGTCCAACAGTTTCCAATGCCAATCAAGTGGATTCTGATGGGGATGGGATCGGAGATATATGTGATGCTTGCCCCAATGATCCCAACAACGACCAAGACGGTGATGGCATTTGTGGTGATGTCGACAATTGTCCAACAACCTCAAATGTAAACCAAACCGACTCCGACAACGACGGTATTGGTGATGCTTGTGATGTATGTCCCAATGATCCCAACAATGACCAAGATGGTGATGGTGTTTGTGGTGATGTCGACAATTGTCCCACAACCTCCAATGTAAGCCAAACCGACTCCGATAACGACGGTATTGGTGATGATTGTGATGTATGTCCCAATGATCCCAACAACGACCAAGATGGTGATGGCATTTGTGGTGATGTCGACAATTGTCCAACAACCTTCAATGTAAACCAAACCGACTCCGACAACGACGGTATTGGCGATGCTTGTGATGCCTGTCCCAATGATCCCAACAACGACCAAGATGGTGATGGAATCTGTGGTGATATTGATAATTGTCCTAATGACTCAAATACCAACCAAGCAGATGTAGACAATGATGATATTGGTGACCTTTGCGATGTATGTCCTAATGATCCCAACAACGATATGGATGGTGATGGCATTTGTGGTGATGTCGACAATTGTCCTACAGTTTCCAATGCCAATCAATTGGATTCTGATGGGGATGGGATCGGAGATATCTGTGATACTTGTCCCAATGATCCCAACAACGACCAAGATGGTGATGGCATTTGTGGTGATGTCGACAATTGTCCAACAACCTCCAATGTAAGCCAAACCGACTCCGACAACGACGGCATTGGTGATACTTGTGATGCCTGTCCCAACGATCCCAACAACGACCAAGATGGTGATGGCATTTGTGGTGACCTGGACAATTGTCCAACAACCTCCAATGTAAGCCAAACCGACTCCGACAACGACGGTATTGG
Source organism: Saprospiraceae bacterium (assembly GCA_965223105.1). Lineage (GTDB taxonomy): Bacteria > Bacteroidota > Bacteroidia > Chitinophagales > Saprospiraceae > JABDMH01. Next base: position 5,948,601 of record OZ244987.1, read on the forward strand.
TGATACTTGTGATGCCTGTCCCAACGATCCCAACAACGACCAAGATGGTGATGGCATTTGTGGTGATGTCGACAATTGTCCAACAACCTCCAATGTAAGCCAAACCGACTCCGACAACGACGGTATTGGTGATGCTTGTGATGATTGCCCCAATGATCCCAACAACGACCAAGATGGTGATGGCATTTGTGGTGATGTCGACAATTGTCCTACAACCTCCAATGTAAGCCAAATCGACTCCGACAACGACGGTATTGGTGATGCTTGTGATGATTGCCCCAATGATCCCAACAACGACCAAGATGGTGATGGCATTTGTGGTGATGTCGACAATTGTCCTACAACCTCCAATGTAAGCCAAATCGACTCCGACAACGACGGTATTGGTGATGCTTGTGATGATTGCCCCAATGATCCCAACAACGACCAAGATGGTGATGGCATTTGTGGTGATGTCGACAATTGTCCTACAACCTCCAATGCAAGCCAAATCGACTCCGATAGTGACGGTATTGGTGATGATTGTGATGATTGCCCCAATGATCCCAACAACGACCAAGATGGTGATGGTGTGTGTGGTGATGTCGACAATTGTCCAACGGCTCCGAATGCAAACCAATTAGATTCTGATGGAGATGGAAGTGGAGATGCGTGTGACATTTGCCCCAACGATCCTGATAACGATTCTGATGGCGATGGAATTTGTGCGGATATCGATAATTGCCCATTGGCCTCAAATCCAAACCAGATCGATTCTGATGGGGATGGCGTAGGTGATGTCTGCGATATCTGCCCTGGTGGAGATGATTTGATAGATTCTGACGGAGATGGCGTGCCAGATTTTTGTGATGATTGTCCAACAGTTTCTTCTATTCCGCTGCAACTTGACAGCATCCCATTGCCTTCAGATGTGTTCCAGACTACAACAGAAATATACTCTGCAGGTCAGGTGGCAATGGATAGTACGGTGATTTTTAAAGCTGGTGTTGCTATTCACCTAAATGAAGAATTCGAAGTCTCTGATGGTGCCATCTTCGAAGCTCGGATTGAAGGCTGTCCATAAACATAATACGAACAAGTAAATCTTTAAGCACACCCTCTTGGGCAGTCCAACTTGAGTTTGGATTCAATATCAAGAAGGGTATTCCTGGGCATAATAACTTCTTCAAATGAGAATACACTTTATCATTTTCGTGTTAATGATCCTGGTTTCGATATCTGAAAACCAGGCACAAAACGTGATTAGGGGTCCATACTTGCAATTGGGAACTCCATCTAGCATGATTGTACGCTGGCGCACGGACGCTCCTACTGAAACCAGGATTTGGTATGGCAATAGTCCTACTAATTTAAGTTCTTCATTAAGTGTTGCCGGCACCAGAACAGAGCATGAAATCAACGTTACTGGTCTAGCAGCAAATACGACCTATTATTATGCCGTTGGTGACAATAGTGGTACGCTGACCTATGATAACATAGGTTTTTTTCCTGGTGAGTTGGCTGGAGAGAACAATCAACATTTCTTTACCACATCTCCGCCTCATGGTACCACACAACCTGTGTCTGTTTGGGTACTCGGAGATGCTGGTACTAAAAACAATGCTCAACGAGCTGTTCGAGATGGATTTTACAGCTACAATGGTGGCCCGCATGCAGACTTCATTCTGACACTGGGAGACAACGCATACGATAACGGGACAGATGCGGAGTATCAATTGGCTTGGTTCGAGGATATGTATGAGCCAAGCTTGATCAATACTGTGCTTTGGAATACCCCAGGAAATCATGACCTGGTGTTTGCAAGCAGTGCAACGGAGTCTGGACCTTACTACGATATGTTTACTCTACCGAGAAACGGTGAAGCTGGTGGATTGGCATCAGGAACAGAAGCCTACTATTCATTTGATTATGCAAATTGCCATTTCATTTCACTCAATACCGAAGATGTTGATATGAATCCAGGGAGCGCGATGCTTAATTGGCTCCAAAATGATCTAAATAGTACCAATCAGCAGTGGATCATAGCAACTGCACATCACAATGCATACTACAATAAGACCGATCTCCGGGCCAATATTTTGCCCATTCTGGAAGATGGTGGAGTTGATTTGGTCTTATACGGTCACAGGCACATTTACCAAAGATCTATTTTAATGAATGGTCACTACGGAGTAGAAGGAACCTATGACGGGTCGACGATGGGAATCAATCCTGGGGATGGAAGGGTCGATGGTGATGGCGCCTACATGAAGCCGCCAGGTCAAGTTGCCAATGCCGGCACGATCCACTTGATTTCGGGATCTGCTGGTAAAGGTGGTTCCTTAGACTCCAACTATCCATTCGTATCTTATCAATTTGGCTCTCCCGACCGAGGGTCCGTTCATCTATCGATCTCTGATGCACAAATGAATGTAACGTTTATTACACTTGATGGCGTTGTAAAGGACTACTTTACAATTCAAAAAGGAGAGGGAATTGCTCCTACAGTTTCAATTACAGACCCCGCTGATGGAAGCAATTATGCAGACCTACAAACCATTACAATTGAAGCTGAAGCTTCGGATCCTGATGGACAAATCACCCAGGTAGAATTTTTTGTCAACAACAATTCTATCGGAGTCGACCAATCCTCACCATATTCGATCAACTGGAATGTCACAGTTCCAGATTTCTATGAAATCTATGCTGAAACGATCGACAACGACAATAATTTAGTAAGATCATCATCAATTAATATTGAAGTTGGGGTCTTTTCAAGATGTTCCAAAATATCTATATCATCAGATGATGCCGAACAAACAATTTCTGATGGTGATGTGAGTTTAACAAGTTCGGATCTGGAATTAGGTACAGATGCCGAGGCTCAAATAGTCGGGATCCGATTCCAAAATCTAAATATCCCTCAGTTTTCAAACATCATTAGTGCAAAAGTGCAATTCGCTACGGATGAGACTACCAACATCAATCCATGTAATCTAAATTTTTATGGTGAACTAGATCCAGCGCCAGCCACATTTCTCAACAGCACAAATGATCTTGCAAATCGAGTTAGGACTCAATCTTCTGTAACCTGGCAACCTCCCGATTGGACTCAGGTGGGGGTAGCTGGGCCAGATCAGGAGACACCAGATCTCAAGACAATCATTCAGGAAATTGTAAACCAAGGTTCATACAGTTACAATAGTTCCATTGTAATCTTAATTGATGGAACCGGCAAGAGAGTAGCGGAATCTTTTAACGGCAGTACGCCTCATAAAGCTCCAGAGATCTGCATTGTTTACGAAGGGAACAGCACCGGCTTTGATTGTCCCTCAATTTCTGCAGATATCGGTGATCCCTGCGATGACGGTGACCCTTGCACATTTAATGATGTCATCCAAGTGGATTGCAGTTGTCAAGGTACCCAGCAGCCGGACTCTGACGGTGATGGGGTCTGTGATTTATTTGACATATGTAATGGTGGACCAGAGCCAGGTACACCCTGTGATGATGGCAACAGCAATACAATAAATGACATTGTTTTATCTAATTGCACCTGCCAGGGCACGCCAATTTCCAATTCCGATATTTTAGATGTACAGGTCAGTGGTACCAGCGATGATGTTGAGCAAGACCTGAGTTCTGGAAATATCAGCCATGGCAGCAGCGATTTGGAACTTTTAGTTGCAGGTACCACACAACAAGCAGTTGGAATTCGCTTTAACAATATCACAGTTCCAAATGGAGCAACCATTGATAAAGCATACATTCAATTTACCGTTGACGAAGTTTCCACGGGATTATCCTCAATCTCGATTCACGGTGAGGATACAGACAATGCAGCCATCTTTACATCAACAAATAGCGATGTTACAAATCGAACGACAACCACAGCAACCGTTAACTGGTCTCCACCAGATTGGTTGACTGTTGGCGATGCCACTACCGCACAGCAGACCGCCGACCTTACCAATATAATTAAGGAGATCGTTGACCGGCCCGGGTGGGTACCTGGAAATTCGATGGCATTCATATTTACGGGATCAGGAACACGTGTTTCGGAATCTTATGATGGAGACACTCCCAAGGCCCCAGTTCTTCACATCGAATATGGAAGTGGAGGCTGTTCAGATGTTGATGGTGATGGTGTGTGCGATGATGCCGACAACTGTGTCAGTACTCCCAATCCGAGCCAAGCCGACACTGATGGCGATGGACTAGGTGACGACTGCGATCCATGTCCTAACCATCCTTCCAATGATGCCGATGGTGATGGTATTTGCGATGACGTTGACAACTGTGTAGGTACCGCCAACCCCAGCCAAGCAGATACCGATGGTGATGGTTTAGGTGACGACTGCGATGCCTGTCCTAATGATCCGGCAAACGATGGTGACGCAGATGGCGTTTGCGATGACATTGACAATTGCTTAGGTACCCATAACCCCAGCCAAGTTGATACTGATGGTGATGGTCTAGGCGACGACTGCGATGCCTGTCCCAGCGATCCTTTGAATACTGATGCCGATGGCGACGGCATTTGTGATGATGTAGACAATTGTGTAGGAACGGCCAATCCCAGCCAAGCCGATGCCGATGGTGATGGTATCGGCGACGACTGCGACATATGTCCCAATGATCCTAATAACGATGCTGACGCTGATGGTGTTTGCGATGACATTGACAACTGTGTAGGTACGGCCAACCCCAGTCAGGTAGATACTGATGGTGATGGTATTGGTGACGACTGTGATCCCTGTCCCAACGACCCTAATAACGATGCCGATAGCGATGGCATTTGTGATGATGTAGACAATTGTGTAGGAACGGCCAATCCCAGCCAAGCCGATGCCGATGGTGATGGTATCGGCGACGACTGCGACATATGTCCCAATGATCCTAATAACGATGCTGACGCTGATGGTGTTTGCGATGACATTGACAACTGTGTAGGTACGGCCAACCCCAGTCAGGTAGATACTGATGGTGATGGTATTGGTGACGACTGTGATCCCTGTCCCAATGATCCGGCAAACGATGCTGACGCTGATGGTGTTTGCGATGACATTGACAACTGTCCAGGTACCCATAACCCCAGCCAAGCGGATGCCGATGGTGATGGTATCGGCGACGACTGCGACACCTGTCCCAACGATCCTAATAACGATGCCGATAGCGATGGCATTTGTGATGATATTGACAACTGCGTAGGTACGGCCAACCCCAGTCAGGTAGATACCGATGGCGATGGTTTAGGCAACGAATGCGATGCCTGTCCCAACGATCCTTTGAATACTGATGCCGATGGCGACGGCATTTGTGATGATGTAGACAATTGTGTAGGAACGGCCAATCCCAGCCAAACCGATGCCGATGGCGATGGTTTAGGCGACGAATGCGATGCCTGTCCTAACGATCCGGCAAACGATGCTGACGACGATGGTGTTTGCGATGCGATGGTGTTTGCCGATAGCGACATTGACAACTGTCCAGGTACCCATAACACCAGTCAAACGGATGCCGATGGTGATGGATTAGGTGACGACTGTGATCCCTGTCCAAACGATCCAGCAAACGATGCTGACGCAGATGGCGTTTGTGATGACATTGACAATTGTTTAGGTACCCATAACCCCAGCCAAACGGATGCCGATGTTGATGGATTAGGTGACGACTGCGATGACTGTCCCAATGATCCGGCAAACGATGCTGACGCAGATGGTGTTTGCGATAACATTGACAATTGCTTAGGCACCCATAACCCCGGCCAAGCAGATACCGATGGCGATGGATTAGGAGACGACTGTGATCCCTGTCCCAATGATCCGGCAAACGATGCTGACGCAGATGGTGTTTGCGATAACATTGACAATTGCTTAGGCACCCACAACCCCGGCCAAGCAGATACCGATGGTGATGGATTAGGCGACGACTGCGATGACTGTCCCAACGATCCTAATAACGATGCCGATAGTGATGGCATTTGCGATGACATTGACAACTGCGTAGGTACGACCAACCCCAGCCAAGTAGATTCCGATGGGGATGGAGTAGGCGACGACTGTGATGCCTGTCCTAATGATCCGGCAAACGATGCTGACGCTGACGGTGTTTGCGACGACGTTGACAACTGTGTAGGTACCACCAATCCCGGCCAAGTTGATACCGATGGTGATGGTTTAGGCGACGACTGCGATGCCTGTCCAAACAATCCTTTGAATACTGATACCGATGGCGACGGAATCTGTGATGATATAGACAATTGTATAGGAACGGCCAATCCCAGCCAAACCGATGCCGATGGCGATGGACTAGGCGACGACTGTGACAACTGTCCCAATGATCCAGCAAACGATGCCGATGCCGATGGTATTTGTGATGATATAGACAACTGTGCAGGTATATCTAATGCCAACCAAGCCGATACCGATGGTGATGGAGTAGGTGACGCATGTGATGCCTGCCCTAATGATCCTGATAATGATACTGATGGCGATGATATCTGCGATGACATTGACAACTGTCCTGGTACCGCCAACCCCAGTCAAGTGGATGCCGATGGTGATGGAGTAGGTGACGCATGTGATGCCTGTCCTAATGATCCTGATAATGATGCTGATAGCGATGGTATTTGTGATGATGTAGACAACTGTGTTGGTACATCTAATCCCAGCCAAGCCGATGCCGATGGCGATGGTTTAGGGGACGACTGCGATGCCTGTCCTAATGATCCGGCGAACGATGCTGACGCAGATGGCGTTTGCGATGACATTGACAACTGTGTAGGTACAGCCAACCCCAGCCAGGCCGATGCTGACGGTGATGGAGTAGGTGACGCCTGTGATGCCTGCCCCAATGATCCGGCCAATGATGCTGATGGTGATGGTATCTGCGATGACATAGACAACTGCCTAGGTACATCTAATCCTAGCCAAGCTGATGCTGACGGTGATGGAGTAGGAGACGATTGTGACACCTGCCCCAATGATCCAACTAATGATGCTGACGCAGATGGTGTTTGCGATAACATTGACAATTGCTTAGGCACCCATAACCCCGGCCAAGCAGATACCGATGGTGATGGATTAGGCGACGACTGCGATGCCTGTCCCAACAATCCTTTAAATGCTGATGGCGATGGCGATGGCATTTGTGATGATGTAGACAACTGTCCAGGTACTTCCAATCCCAGTCAAGCCGATGCCGATGGCGATGGAGTAGGTGACGACTGTGATGCCTGCCCCAATGAACCGGCGAATGATGCCGATGGAGATGGCATTTGTGATGATGTCGACAACTGTCTAGGTACTTCTAATCCCAGTCAAGCCGATGCCGATACCGATGGAGTAGGTGATCTCTGTGATGCCTGCCCCAATGATCCTGATAATGATGCTGATGGCGATGGTATTTGTGATGATGTCGACAACTGTCTAGGTATTTCTAATCCCAACCAAGCCGATGCCGATGCCGATGGAGTAGGTGACCTCTGTGATGCCTGCCCCAATGATCCTGATAATGATGCTGATGGTGATGGTATCTGCGATGACATTGACAACTGTCTAGGTACTTCTAATCCCAACCAAGCCGATGCCGATGGCGATGGAGTAGGTGACCTCTGTGATACCTGCCCCAATGATCCTGATAATGATGCTGATGGCGATGGTATTTGTGATGATCTGGACAACTGTTTAGGTACTTCTAATCCCAACCAAGCCGATACCGATGGCGATGGAGTAGGTGACCTCTGTGATGCCTGCCCCAATGATCCTGATAATGATGCTGATGGCGATGGTATTTGTGATGATCTGGACAACTGTCTAGGTACTTCTAATCCCAACCAAGCCGATGCCGATGGTGATGGAGTAGGCGACGCCTGTGATGCCTGCCCCAATGATCCTGATAATGATGCTGATGGCGATGGTATTTGTGATGATCTGGACAACTGTCTAGGTACTTCTAATCCCAGCCAAGCCGATGCCGATGGTGATGGAGCAGGCGACGCCTGTGATGCCTGCCCCAATGATCCTGATAATGATGCTGATGGCGATGGTATTTGTGATGATCTGGACAACTGTCCAGGTACTTCTAATCCCAGCCAAGCCGATGCCGATGGTGATGGAGTAGGCGACGCCTGTGATGCCTGCCCCAATGATCCTGATAACGATGCTGATGGCGATGGTATTTGTGATGATCTGGACAACTGTCCAGGTACTTCTAATCCCAGCCAAGCTGATGCCGATACCGATGGAGTAGGCGACGACTGTGATACCTGCCCCAATGATCCTGATAATGATGCTGATGAGGATGGTATTTGTGATGATGTGGACAACTGTCTAGGTACTTCTAATCCCAACCAAGTTGATACCGATGGTGATGGAGTAGGCGATGCCTGTGATAATTGTCCAACTACATTTAACCCATCGCAGACAGATAGTGATGCAAATGGAGTCGGAGATGCGTGTGATGTATCTGATCCTATCATGTTTGAAGTGCAAGTAAACAACTCCGATGATGATGCTGAGGAAAGAGTTGATGATGGACTGGTCAAACTGAAAAGTAGCGATCTCGAACTAGTTTTAGATCGCACTAAGGAGCAGGTGGTTGGAATAAGATTCAATAACATCATTATCCCAAATGGTGCATTTGTCAATAATGCTTATATTCAGTTTACGGCAGATGAGGGAGCAAATGATCCCACTACCGTGCAAATCACAGGGCAAAATGTAGATGATGCTCCCACTTTCACCAGTGAAAAGTACAGTATTTCAACACGAGTACGAACTGCATCAATTGATTGGACGATTGCCAATTGGGTTGCTGCGGGAGACCAAGGTTTAGCCCAGAGAACTCCAAATCTAAGTGATATTGTGAATGCAATAATCTCCCGCCCTAATTGGTCTTCAGGAAATTCGATGGTTTTCATTATCGAAGGTGATGGGCATAGGGAAGCCATTTCATATAATGGCAGTGTGGAGTTGGCACCGAAATTGGTCATAGAATACATTGAAGGAGCCAGTAGCGATGCTTCTTTTGATCAATCAAGATTACCATTTGTTAAACACTCAGATCATAAAGATCATTCGATACCACTGAAAATTGACATCTATCCCAATCCTGCAAACCAATTGCTTCATATTCGGACCAATATGACTGATACTGCAGTTCTTGAAGAGGCCAAGATTATGCTATTGCATTCTGATGGAAGATTAGCAGCACAGATCCAAGGCGCCACACAGGATCCGATAGAGAACACATACACCATAGACGTGGAGGATCTAAGTCCGGGTCTCTACTATCTGGCTCTGATTCATCAAAAACAGGTTATGTGGGAAACCTTCATCAAAGACTAAGAAATTAATTTTGATAATGCAATGATATTCACTGCCGTTGCAGTACAATTTTGATCACATTCTTATCAACTGATAGACTCAAACAATGAGTTTCAGTGACTTTTTAAATCCAACCCAAAATGAAAAAAATACTGATTGACATATACCATTTGCCGCAGTATAACTTTTTAAAGAATACCATTTTGGCATTTGATCCCAGAGAGGTCGACTTATTTTGTGTAAACAGGGGCAAGCTCTTGCAAGTAATCAGGCATGAATTACCTGACTATCCGATTACATGTATTGGAGACTATAAACACAACAAGGGTAGCTACTCCATGGCCTTTAGGATCATCTTGCCCCGATTATTCAGGCTTTTCCGCATGGTTAATCGAAAGAAATACGGTTTTGTTCTGACAGCACACTATCAAGCGAATTTCATCGCCTGGCTTAAGCGCATACCAAACATTGCATTTAATGATGATCCGAGAAAATATGTATTTCAAATCTTGAAATTATCAGCCAATGAAGTTTATCTCCCTCCATTTGGATTTCGGCATCGGGGCATTAAGGTGTTTAATGCACTTAAAGAGTGGGCATATTTATCTCCCAAGTACTTTAGTCCTGATACCTCCTTCCTAAAACTCTATGATCTCACACCCAAGAAGTACGTCTTTATACGGGAGGTCAGTACTAAAACATCAAATTATTTACATCAAACTGAAGATATCATTCTCTCCATTTCTAAAAATTTTCCACCCGACCTAAAAGTCGTTCTGTCACTTGAGGACAAAAATAAAAAAGAAAAGTACCCCGATCATTGGATTTGCCTTCAAGAACCTGTTGGCTCCATTCATTCATTGATGTATTACAGTCAAGCGGTGGTTTCATCGGGAGACAGCATGGCCCGTGAAGGCGCCATTCTTGGTGTTCCAAGTATATATGCTGGCAGCAGAGATATGCCAGCAAATCAGATCATGATAGACAAGGGTATGTTACTTTGGAAATCACCAGCAGAGGTAGTCAGTACGGTAAAAAAGATAGTCAAAGGACAGCTTAACTTTGAAGATCAAGTCGAGTTCAGAAATCGACTAGTTTCTGAATGGGAAGATATCACAGATATAATTTTAGAAAAATTACAAACTAAACACTCAGCTTAAATAATGAAAGTTTCTGTCTTTGGATTAGGATATGTTGGATGTGTAAGTCTGGGCTGCCTTGCAGCCAAAGGGCATAAGGTTACAGGCGTTGATGTTAACCATGTTAAGATTGATTTGATTAATAAAGGTCAACCTACCATTATTGAGAAAGATATTTCGGAGATCATCAAGAGGAATTGGCAAGATCAAAGAATCTGTGCCACCAATGATTATATGACTGCGGTGCAAAACACCTCAATATCGCTTGTTTGTGTTGGTACTCCTCCTACATCCGAAGGTCATTTGGATCTCAATGCCATTTGGACAACAGCTCAACAAATTGGTGAGGCCCTAAAAGGCAAAGACGGTTTCCATGCAATATTGATCAGAAGTACTGTGCTCCCAGGTACCAACAAAAAAGTAAACAGTATCATTGAGAAATATTCCGGGAAGACACCGGGAAAAGATTATGGTGTGATCTCTAATCCCGAATTTCTTAGAGAAGGTACCTCAGTTCAAGATTTTTACAACCCGCCGATGACCGTACTTGGTACAGACAGTGAAGAGGCTGTAGCACTGGCTCGGGAAATGTATAATGAGATCCATGCACCGATTGAAATCGTTCCTATCGAGGTGGCTGAATTGATAAAATATGTCAATAACTCTTTTCATGCCTTGAAAATCACCTTCGCCAATGAGGTTGGAAATATATGCAAAAGAATGGGAGTCGATTCTCATGAATTAATGAGACTTTTTTGTATGGATACTAAATTGAATATTTCTCCCCAATATTTAAAACCTGGTTTTGCCTACGGTGGTTCATGCCTTCCCAAAGACTTAAAAGCCTTAAATACGTTAGCTCATGATTTCTATTTAGGAAGTCCCGTTCTCAATGCCGTCAGTGATTCGAACGAACTTCAAAAAAAGTTGGTTTTTGACCTAATATTGGAAAAGAAATTCAACAAAATTGGTGTATTGGGTCTGAGTTTTAAGAAAGGCACAGATGATCTTAGATCAAGTCCAATGGTGGATTTGGTCGAAAGATTACTTGGCAAGGGCAAAACAATCTCCATCTACGATAAGGAAGTTAGTTTGTCAAATTTAATGGGGACTAATAAACAATATATCGATGAGCATATTCCACATTTATCGAAATTACTTTCAACAGACCTAAAGGAAGTATTAAGCCAGTCTGACCTCATTGTGATAGGACATAAAGAGAAAGAATTTGAAGGTCTATGGCTTGATTATCCAGATAAAGAATTCATTGATCTCGTCAGAATTAAAAGCAATGTCAAACAAGAAAATTATGAAGGACTTTGCTGGTAAGGTGAGTCTGGATGGTTTTCACTCAACATAATCTGATACTTCTAAGGCCTCGATAATATCAAGGTGATCGACCAGGCCAACACTGCTCCCCGTCTTTCGATCAATCGTCACTAAGGCGTTGCATCCAATCTCTGCTTGCTACCTGTTCTTGGTGGCATTTTCCCAGTCACATTCTCATCATTATTTGCTCATTCAAGTTGAATACAATCTTCGTAACCAATCCGCCTTCCGTCAGCAGTTAGCTCTAAGGGTCTTCATCATTTCAAGCAGATTCAATTGTACTGAAGGACTACAATAGAGGATCCTGAAATCCGTTATCTTTATATCATTTCCGGGCATCTCTCAAACTACCTTTTCTGTAGTTAAATATTAATCAATGAGTGTTAGTGTGCATGTATGGATTCCCATACTTTACTGCCTACATTTTACTGGATTTCTCTTCGCCAGCAATGCAACCATTCCCGGGAACATTGAATCTTATTCAACCATTTACTCTGTGGGTATAGAATGGTCTATTACGGGAGATGATAATCACGATGCCCGTTGCAGTGTGAAATACCGGGTACAAGGGATCGGATCCTTTGTCGTTGTGAAAGATTTATACCGTGTGGATTTTCAGGGATTAAATATGCTGGCTGGCAGCATTCTATTTTTGCAGCCCAATACGACTTATGAGATTGAGCTCACGATTATTGATCCTGATGGAGGAGGCACTTCTGCCACTGAGATTATTTCTACAAAAGCGATTCCCACACTTCCTCAAGGTGCTACTACATATCATGTGATCCCTGGAAATGGTGGGGGCGACGGATCAGTAGGTAATCCCTTTAAGGGGATTTCCACAGCCCAAGCTGCCGCGCAGCCAGGCACCATTTTTATGTTGCATGCGGGGAGCTACGGAGGCACTCACTCATTTTCCACTTCAGGCTCTGCAAATGCTCATATTGTCTGGAAAGCTGCAGGAGATGGTGATCCTTTGATCGATGGCATTCGAGTAGAGGCTGATTACCTTTGGTTTGAAGGATTGAGGATTGATGACCAAGTGCATGGAATTAGATCAAAAGATCATGCCCCAAAGTACATCGTTGTATCCCGATGCAAATTCAACCAAAATGAGCGTGCAATTTATTTATACGATGGCGGTGAATATTGGTACATCGTGGATAACACCATCATTGGTAATAATAATCCTGATGTTTTCCAAACCAGGGGTGAAGGCGTAGATCTCTGGCACACCAGTGGACATACAGTTGCCCATAATACAATTTCACGGGTGGCGGATGGCATCTCCTATCCACATAAGAATGTCGACATGTTTAACAATGATATATTCGACACTTCCGACGACGGCATCGAATTCGACTATAGTCTGGTCAACAATCGTGCTTGGAGGAATCGAATCACTAACCCGTTTAACTATGGCATCAGTTTTCAACCACAGGATGGAGCACCGGCCTACATCCTATTTAATCAGGTATCCGTACGAGGAGACAATGGTGTTTTGAAGCTCGTTGACCGCACTGATCGTGCCTTGATTGCACAAAATACTTTTATCATCAGTGAAGGTCCAGTAGAATGGGGCAGTCAATTCCTAAACAACTTCGAAATCAAAAATAATCTCTGGATTGGCATAAATGACCACTACGTTTGGTCAAATAGTAAACCCACCGTGACCAACTGGATGACTGACTTTGATTATGATGGATTCGATTGGGGAAACAACGACTATGCATTTAAATGGAATGATGTAAAACACCAAGAAATCGTAGACCTTTACAATGCAACAGGACAGGAATTCAATGGCATTGAAATAGATCACCAAACCTGCTTTGATTCATTGTCTTACATTCCGGATCCACTCAACCCCAGCAGCTTGCATTGGTTCATACGTCAATACAATACTATTAAACCAAGCTGCAATGCAGTCGATGCTGGTGTAGTTTTACCAGGAATCAACGAGAATTTTACTGGATCGGCTCCGGATTTGGGCGCGTATGAAATTGGGAAACCCCTGCCTCTATATGGTGTAAGACCTATCTGTTCGGCCTCATCTACCATTTCGTGGTCAGGTCCATCAAGTGGTGGGTGGTACGACAGTGTCAACTATTGGTCATCTGGTGAATTCCCAGGCTCTTGCGATCATGTATTCATACCCGCTGGTAAACATGTCACACTAAGCAATGGAGAGCAGGCCCACATTCGTACATTAGAGCTTCAAGGGAATGGCCAATGTACTGTGCAACAAGGCGCAGAGCTCGACGTTAGCAACCCATAAAAGGTATAACATTCAACTTGTGCTAGGGCCAATGATCTTCTCATTCGATTTTCAAGATCAAAGTGAAAATCACCATTAAATCCTCGTTACATTTTGAAGCACTGAAGCTATGTTAAACGATCTATAGCGAAAATTCATCATCGTAGCAGTTATTGGCAACGCAAATTAAGGTTGCAGCAAATAGCGGATCCTGGCCCAAAGAAATCTATCTTAATCAACATAGATTACCTTCCGTAGGAATCGCAAACCCAAAGAAATTTCAAATGTCAGATTTTTTATGCTTTGCTCTCCGAAAATTTCCTGAGTGCCCGTGAAAGGATTGTTGAAGCGACTAGCTGGTACAAAGATTTGACGTGAAATATCCGGACTGATACGTATATCAAGCAGACCAGAAACGAGTTCTCCAAAAGGAAACTCCATACCTCCACCCAAGGAGAGCCCATAGACAAATTTTTGAATCCCGTCTGTATATCCCTGGTAGAGCTGAAGATCAGCTGAGATGTTGTATTCTGCCCGCAAGGCAAATGAATAGGATCCCAACGCGTTTCCAACCGCAAAACGATTACGTGCTCCCAGAGAAAGAGAGGCATTCTCAAAACGCAATTGAAACCTCTGTGCATCGTAGGGAATCCCAGTATTGGGATTGATTGACGCTCTAAACCGCAAAGCTCTACCCCGTATGTGGTATCCAGCTTCGGCGAATAAAGAACCGGAACTACCTTCGTCATCCGATTCAATGAAGACAATACCATGATAAGCAAACAAAGGATCGTTGGTCTGAAAATTATTCCAACGTTGGAGTGCAATGCTAGGGCCTCCCTTTAGGCCAAATGCAAAGCCCTGGGCAGCTATCGAACTACAAATCATTCCAAAGAACAGGATCAAATACAAGGACTTCATGAGCCGATGATCAATACCTGACCGGGTTTAATAATGTTTGAATCCAAGGCATTAACACGCCGGAGCTCATTCACAGAGGTACGGTATTGGGTGGCGATCCGATACAAAGTATCTCCCTTTTCGACTCTGTGTGTATTGACTTTCTCAGCATTTACCTGGATAGGCGATGATTTCGCTGGTTGGTTTAGTCTGTATGCACTTCTCAATTTCGGCTTATCTTTATACCTAACCATACCTCGTAATTGAATCTTTTCCCCTTCCGCCGGTTCACTCCCAGGGTACATTCTGTTCCTCACGTACAACTTGTCAAGGATAATGCCATAAATTTGAGAGATTTCATACATCGACTGTCCTTGCTCCACTTGGTGAAATCTCTTTTGGCCACGGTACGCTTTCCTCTTCTTTTGCAGGTAAACCCGGTCAGCCATATCTAACCTCTGGCCAGCATCGGTGATTTCTTCATTGAAATCGACAATATCTCTGAGGGTACGGCCATAGCGTTGAGCAAGGCTTCGGGGAGTATCCCCCTGACGAGCATAGACCATCGCTCGACCGTTATTGGTAACCACACCATCAATCACCTGATCACTGCGTACCCGATTTTTCCACAATGCAGTATGTATTGTACGATGTTCAATTGGCTGGGAGCGATAAGTTGGCTTGGTGGAGGTTTCAGAGTTCGTTGCCATAGCCAGTACCGGTGCAACTTGATAATAATCATACGTATACAAGCTATGCTTTTGAATAATCGAAATCAGCAGCTGTGCATATCTTGGATTGGTGGCATAGCCAGATTCTTTCAAACCCCAGGCCCACGATTTATAGTCATACCGATCTAGGTTAAACAAGAAACCATAGCGGTAAGCTTTCTTTGGGTGCATAAGAAACTCACTATGGGCAATGAAAGATGCTTGAGGCGTGTCAAACACTCGAAAACAACTCTTGACAAGTCTACCCCTTCGATCGTAATCATCATCTCTCTTGTAGTAGGTCCCTCCGTCCCAACCAACGCCACACTTAAGTCCAAAAAAATTATTTGAATGGGTTGCCAATTCACTGTGACCGGCTTCTGATTCTAAAATGGCTTGAGCCAATTTTATGCTGGCGGGGATTCCGGTGCGATGCATTTCCTCAATGGCAATCTCACGATAGAGGTGCACAAAATTTTCGATGCGGTCGATTTGAGCTGGTGCCATCGTGGAAATCAGCAACAAAGTACCTAGAACGTAAAGATTTCGAATCATAGTTTTCTCGCATGTAAGATATCAAAAAACGTCATAATATGTACATGAACTCTAATTTCAGTGGATCTATAGCCCCCTCCATTGGAATCAACTGCCTTTAGCACCGGTTAGATTTTGCGGTGGTATTGCCATTTCCCTTGAGGCGGACATCTCACTAGATCTAACCATCTACAAAAATCATACCTTTGATATAACGCATTTTGATCATATTATTGAAACTACCTGCAATGAGGCCTGTGTTTGTAGTTTTATCGGCCTGGCTGCTTGTGACCCTTTCCTGTAATCGCCAAGATTCTTCACGTGAGAGTCAGCTGGCAAATAATTCAACGCAAAGACTATCCAAGATTACCGCTATTCCGTTAGAATCCCTGATCAGTGAAGGTCAGCAACTACTTTATGAGGGCGATATTGCCCGGGCAACTCTTCTGTTAGAAGAAGCTCTGAAGAGGGATTCAACCATTATCGATTTACATCACTTACTTGCCGACGCGTATTTCGAAGGTATGCAGTCCCAGAGAGCCTTAGATTTATTGCAGAATGCAGCCCACCAATTTAAAGACAGCTTACGCGTTCACCTTAAACTCGCTGAAATTCAGTTGATACTGAAGAAATATCGAGCTTCGTTGCAAACGATTGAACATATTCACAAGTTGGATCCCAACAATCCCGATGGTTTTTTTCTTAAGGGCTTAGTTTACAAAGAAATGGGAGACACTTCGCTGGCACTACGCCAATTTCAATATACTACACGAGAAAATCCTCAATTCTTGGATGCCTGGATTGAAGCAGGACAGTTGGCTATGGCAAGTGGCGTTGCCAAAGCTTCTCACTACTTCGAAGCGGGACTTAGAATCAGTCCGGACCACATCCCCTTGTTAAATGCCCTAGCCAGATACCAAGCCCTTGAGGGCAAGTATCCACAGGCGAAAAAGTTATATCGGAAAATCATCTCTATTGACCCTGACTACTCAAAGGCATACTTTGACCTGGGCTTATTGTTTCTTGATCAAGACAGCATCGAACTTGCAGAAGACCATTTTAATCTAGCGGTCGAAACTGATCCAGTGTTTGCTACAGCCTATTTCTATCGAGGCCTCGCCAGGGAGCTCAAATTTGATACAGTATCAGCTATTCACGACTACAGACAAGCTCTTTCTCTCGATCCATCAGAGCAAAGAGCCGAGAAAGGTGTTAACCGACTTATAGGAATTGCCAACTAGAATATTTTTCTTACATTCTGAGCATTATCTTAACCATCAAAAAAAATCGACATGGCAATTTTAAAAGTGATTGAAATCATGGCCGACTCATCCAAAAGCTGGGAGGAGGCGACTGAAAATGCAATCGAGAAAGCTAGTGAAACTGTGAAGAACATCAAGTCTGCATTTGTGCAGTCTCAAAGTGCTACGGTGAAGGATGGCAAGATCGAAAATTACCGAGTTAATGTAAAGATCTCATTTGAAGTGAAGTAGCACAATCGATGCAAGCTGATCTTAGGATTCACTTTACGATAAGGTTGGATTCTTAGATACATATATTCAGCTGAGAAACGAGCCACTCACAACTTCGTTGAGTGGCTTTTTTATTTCTGGAGAAATAACTGGCTCATTTTTGGCATTTTAAGATGGACAGGCAACAATTTGAGTCTCTAGGGGATCATGTAGCTGAACCTAACGATTAAACGTTATTGATTGAAAGAAGAAACATTGATCAAGGGTTGTATTGATCAGGATGCTTCCAGCCAGAAGCAGTTGTTTCTTCTATACAGTAAAAAGATGATGACGGTATGTTTGCGCTATGCCAGGAACCGGGCTGATGCTGAAGACATATTGCAAGACGGATTTGTGCGATTGTTTCAACATATTCATCAATTTAAATTTGCCGGTTCTTTTGAAGGTTGGATGCGACGAATCTTTGTTAATGCTGCCCTAAAGAAATACCAGAATAAGCGTGCGAGGAACGAACAAATAGGTGTGGAAGACAACGATGAGGTATCTGGAGATCCAGATGCTCTTTCTACTCTTGGAGAACAAGAGATTCTCGATCTGATCAGAAAGCTGCCCGAGGGATATCGAACCGTATTTAATATGTATGTAATCGAGGGGTATTCGCATAGGGAAATTAGTGAAATGCTGGATATCAATGAAGCTACTTCAAGGACTCAGTTGCTGAAGGCCAGGAAATACTTACAGAACCAATTGGCTAAACTTTCGGTCTCCTATGGCTCCTGAAAATTACGATCGGCACTTTAGATCCAAGGTCTATGATCTCGAAACCGAGGTAGCCCCTGATCTGTGGAATCAGATCGATGAGAAGTTAAGACCTCGGCGTAGACCGTTTCCAATCTGGTGGTTTGGCCTTAGTGCAGGAGGAACATTGATATTGATCATGTTATTCTGGCCTCATTTCCAAAAGAAGATTTTCACCGAATCACCAATTCCACCAATTCATCCAACCCCATTAACCGATCAAGAATTTGCACCTCCACAGACCCAAGAGCAAGACTGGATGGCTCAAATAGAGCGATCTGCTGAAGAACCAACATCAGTGAGGGATTATCAGAAGCGATCAAGATCATCAGCCGGGAATCCAACCAAACCATTAGATGTTGCCTACAGCATCCCATCTAATGCACCACGCGCTCCGACCCCAGGGCGGATCGATCTTGAACTAATCGAAGAGAGGCAATCTAGACTCCAAAAAGAGAGCGACGATGGATTTTCTGATTTCCCACCATCTATAAAGGACGGAAGACCGGGGAGGCATGATTTGGATCACTTAACCATTCTTGTAAATCCGCCAAAATTACTTAGCCGGAAGACATTATTGGAACACGGATTTGACCCTGAAATAAATAGCTGTCCGTCATTTGGGGTTAAAAATCTCCTGAGACCTTTTGTTGAATTTTCCGTAGGCGGTGGAATACCTCTCCGTCATTTGGCAGTTTTGATACCTGAGGTATCAGATTATCAGGCACTTAGAGAAAGTACCGAAAAGGTCCAGGGATTCATCAATATTTCTGGTCTAATTGGTGCTGATATTGGCAAACACTTCGAGGTGAAGGGAGGCTTGTCATTCACTCAGCTCAATGAAGTATTTGATTACGTTGACCAAAGTGCCACCAGAACGGTCACCAACATTGTTACTGATACAATTACAGTAGATGGCGTGACACAAATCCGATCTGACACCTCTATTGTTACAGAATACGGTCAGCGTATAAAATTGACCAACAACAACTTTAGGTTCCTTGACATACCACTTATGGGTGGTTATCGGTGGCGCATGGGTCAGCATAGTTTGATATTTCAGGGTGGTGCAGCCCTCAATCTGGCTCTCTGGAAGGAAGTAGATCTGTTGGCGCCTGATGGAACTATCGTCAATGCAGATTCAAGAAACCCCAACGCCTATCCGGCTTTCCGGTCTTCAACCGGAATTGATCTCCTCGCAGAGGCGGGTTATGTTTTCGACATTACAGAACAAAACTCATTGCGAATTATCGCTTCGGTAAGGCATCCTTTGCAATCTATATCGCATAAATCCTACCCATTATCGCAAAAATATACGCAGATTAAGTTGGGCTTGAGTTGGAAACATTACCTATGGTAATCAGATGTTTATGAAGATTTTATCGCTAGAAATATTATTGAGCTTACTGCTAATCATAGCTTTGGGATGTAAGAAAGAGGTCGATCAATTTATTCCTGTCCAAGACTCAGTCGACTTTGATTTTAGCCAAGAATTTTCTGAGGAGCAGGATACACTCTTTTATCATATTAAAGGTGTGGAACGCATCACCTTGACTACACCCATTGGAGCAGAGTTCATCATTAAACGCAGCATGTTTGAGTACTTGGACGGTAGTTTTTGTGACTGCGAGGAAATATTGATTAAGATTATCGAACTGGATAAGAAGCGCGACTACTTGGTCCATCAGAGACCTACGGTCTCCAACAATCAATTACTGATATCCGCTGGAGCATATCACTTTGCGGCGTACCATAATCAGCGACCATTGCAAATGATCGAGGGTGAGCAACTATGCCTTGTTCTTCCCTCCGATCAGCTTGATGAGGAAATGGAATTATTTTATGGAGAAGAGTCGGGAGGCTTTTTCGATTGGCAACCTGCCAACTCCGTTCCTGAATCAAGGGCCTTTGTAAAAGCTGGAGAATGGCAGACAGATTCGAGCCTTATTATTGGGTACGAGTGCTTCAGTGACCGTCTAGGTTGGATCAATATCGATAAGTTTGCCTCGAAGGGTGACCTAAATCCTGTTAGGATTGAGCTCGATCCACAATACGATAACAAAAATACCGTGGTTTTTGCCGTCCTCTTGGCTGAAAAAGCATTGGTTAACCTCTATTACGATCAAAATGAGGGAGAGTTTGCTATTGATAATATCCCTCCTGGATGGGAAGTCATGTTCATTGCTGTCAGTAAGAAAAGCACAGACTTATTTGAATTGGCGACCGAGGAAGTAACCATTGGTGAGCATCACTTTCAGTCTTTATCTTTTAGGACCAAGAAATTGGAGGAGATAAAGGATTTCCTCAAAAGATTGTAGATTCTCTTATCCCCATTCTCTTAGCTGATGGTGCACTAAATTGTCCCTGCAACAGGGATGCTTTTCTTGGCTACCTCAGCAGGATCTAAATTCGTAATCACGATGGTTTGAATGATAGAGGAGCATCGCCCATATACCAGGCGAAAAAGTTAGCTTTGCTGCTCGAAATTTAAAGCGTACTGATGATACAAATTACCTTTCCAGATGGTGCCATTAGGAATTTTGAGGCTGGCATCACGGGATTAGATATCGGAAGATCGATCAGTGAAGGGCTAGCCCGTAATATCCTCGCTGTAAAGTTAAATGGTCAAGTAATCGATGCAACAAGACCCATTTTAGAGGATGGGTCTATTCAGCTTCTGACTTGGGATGATAACGATGGCAAAAGTACTTTTTGGCATTCTTCGGCTCACCTGATGGCTGAGGCCATAGAACTGCTTTATCCCGGAACCAAATTTGGAATTGGCCCACCGATTGATCAAGGATTTTATTACGACATTGACACAGGGGAACATATCATTAGTATAGAAGATCTTGAGGCCATTGAACGGCAAATGAAGGAACTCGCTGGTCAGAAAAACAGTTACATACGCTCGGAAGTAAGCAAGGAAGATGCGATCAAGTATTTTGGAGAGAAAGGAGATCAATACAAACTTGAACTTATTGATGAATTGTCTGACGGTGACATTACTTTTTATCAACAGGGAAATTTCACCGATCTATGCCGCGGACCTCATTTACCAGACACCAGCAAGATCAAGGCAATAAAGCTTACCAATATCGCGGGAGCATACTGGCGTGGCAATGAAAAGAACAAGATGATGACCCGCATTTACGGTATTACCTTTCCAAAACAAAAGGAATTGAAAGAGCATCTGGAGATGCTTGAAGAAGCCAAGAAGAGGGATCATCGCATCCTGGGTAAACAATTGGAGATCTTCACTTTTGATGATGATGTAGGACCCGGTCTCCCCCTTTGGTTACCCAATGGAGCATTCATCATAGAACAGTTGGAGTCTTTTGCCAAAAAGACCGAAGACGAAGCAGGCTACCTCAGGGTTCGGACACCGCACATTGCTAAAGAAAGTCTGTATCACACCAGTGGTCACTTGCCTTACTACAGAGACTCTATGTTTCCCCCAATGGAAATGGACGGCATCACCTACTACCTCAAGGCTATGAATTGCCCCCATCACCACAAGATTTATGCAGCTGTGCCCAAAAGCTATAGAGATTTACCACTTCGTCTAGCGGAATATGGCACTTGTTATCGATATGAAAAATCGGGAGAGTTGTTTGGGTTGATGAGGGTAAGATCATTACAAATGAATGATGCTCACATCTACTGCACCAAAAGCCAATTTCAGGAGGAATTCAAGGCGGTGAATTCCTTGTACTTGAAATATTTTGAGGTATTTGATATCGAGAAATTTGTCATGCGTTTTTCTACTCATGAACCGTCAAAGTTGGGTGAGAAGTACGTTGATAATGCCGAGCTTTGGCTAGAGACGGAACAAATGGTGAGAGAGGTCTTGATAGAAAGTGGACTGCCTTTTGTGGAAGTTCCAGATGAGGCGGCTTTCTATGGTCCAAAAATTGATATCCAGATTTGGAGTGCCATCGGAAGGGAGTTTACCCTAGCGACCAACCAGGTAGATTTTGCGCAGCCCCTCAGTTTCAATCTGACCTATACCAATGCTCAAAACGAGCAAGAGCATCCCATCGTGATCCATCGTGCACCGCTGAGTACACATGAAAGACTGATTGGTTTTCTACTCGAACACTATGCAGGAAAATTGCCGCTTTGGTTGGCACCAAAACAATGTGTAATTCTACCCATCAGTGACCCTTATCTTGATTATGCCCGCAAAGTGCAGGATGAACTACAGCAGGGCAATATAAGGAGCTATATCGATGATCGAACCGAGTCTATTGGTCGAAAGATCAGAGACGCAGAGATAAACAAAGTGCCCTATATGTTGATCGTAGGTGAAAAAGAGGAAGGGACCGGCGTAGTCTCCCTGCGCAAACAAGGTGAAGGCGATCAAGGCAGTATGTCAATCCAAGCCTTTTCCAAACACCTCAAGGACCAATTGGAAGTGCTACTGTATGGCTGATGCCATCATATGACAAGATGGATAGTAGTCTAATGACCAGAGCGCGTCACTTCGCAATCACTTCGCCACACTAACTGCCCTTTTCTCCCGTATTACCGTCACTTTGATCTGCCCTGGATACTGCATTTCATCCTGGATTTTCTGGGAAATCATAAAACTAAGATCATCGGCATATTGGTCACTTACTTTTTCACTTTCAACTATGACTCTTAGCTCCCTTCCGGCTTGCATAGCGAAAGCTTTTTGCACCCCATCATAGCTCATGGCCAGCTCCTCTAAATCACCAATACGCTTTAGATAACTTTCTAAGATTTCTCTCCTTGCTCCCGGCCGGGCTCCCGAAATGGCATCGCATGCCTGCACGATCGGAGAAATAATGTTGTTCATTTCAATTTCGTCATGATGGGCCCCAACGGCATTAGAGACTGCCGGATGTTCCTTCAGTTTTTCACACATCTGCATGCCCAAAATCGCATGCGAAAGTTCACTTTCTTCATCGGCCACCTTGCCGATATCATGCAGTAGTCCGGCGCGCTTGGCGAGTTTGGTTTGGTTTCTACTCAAGCCCAACTCGGCTGCCATAGTAGCACAAAGGTTAGCGGTTTCAATGCTATGCTTTAACAAGTTCTGCCCATAGGAAGATCGAAATCGCATCCTCCCCACCATCCTTACTAAAACTGGGTCCAGTCCGTGGATGTCAAGATCGATCACGGTTCGTTCACCGATCTCGATGATCTGCTCTTCCAATTGCTTCTTAGTCTTAGTGACAATTTCCTCGATTCGTGCTGGATGGATTCGGCCATCGGCAACCAGACGTTTCAGTGATAACCGGCAAAGTTCTCTACGTATTGGATCAAAACTGGAGATGACGATAGCCTCCGGAGTGTCATCAACAACAATCTCTGCTCCTGTTGCAGCTTCAAGAGCTCGAATGTTGCGTCCTTCTCTTCCAATAATCTGTCCCTTAATATCGTCAGATTCCAAATTGAAAACTGTCACTGTATTTTCAATGGTGTATTCTGCACACATCCTTTGAATACTCTGGATGACAATCTTCTTTGCCTCCTTATTGGCATTGAGCTTCGCATTTTCAACTGTCTTTTTAACAATGGCCATCGCATCAGTTTCAGCCTTGGCCTGAACAGCTTCAAGTAACCGTTCCTTGGCCTCGGCCTCGGACAACTTGGCGATGTTTTCGAGCTCTTTGATTCGCTCTTCGTTTGCCTGTGCGAGATCTTCTTTTCGCTTGGCAACAATTTTCAATTGCTTTTCCAGATTTTCTCTAATAGTGACATTCTCAGCCTCTTGGTGTTCAACTTGTTCTACCCTTTGCGAAAAGTTATCGATCTTCTGCTGTAAGTCCTTTTCCTTATTTACCACCTCAATTTCCCTTTCCTTTAGCTCTAGTCGATGTTGATGCTTCTGCTCATCGAACTTCGCTTTGAGCTGGCCATACTTTCTCTTGGCTTCGCTAATTTTTCTCAGCTTAATTTCTTCATTCCTTGCCTCGGCTTTTGCAACGATCTTCTCACTGTTGGTTTCTGCCTCATCGACCATTCGCTTTGCAGTGAGTCTGGCTTCCTGCACGACCATGTCAGCCTTCTTATTAATTTCCTCAATTTTCTTTTGGTTATTGCGCCTTAAGATTAACCCGACTGCAACGAATGCCAGAACAGCACCCACCAACATACCAACTAAACCTTGGATAATCCACTCCATAAGTATCACATTTTATGATTGTAAAATAGTCACCAGGCCAATGGCCAGACACCAATGGAAGTAGATGGCAATTAGGTCGAAAGTATTCCTTATGACATGACTTGATCAATCATGTGCTCAATCTCTCGCAACCGGTTAGATAGCTTGTGATCTTCGGCATGCTCGTACCTAACTTTATAGAGATCAACTGCATAAGTAAGCAAAGCCATTGCAAGACAGTCTTGCTTGTCCTTATTTATGTACGTAAGCTGAAAATCCTTGATCTTTTCATTGAGTTCATTCACAACACTTTGAATTGATTGTGTATCCTCCTCCTTGACCTTCAAGGGATAGGTCCTGCCAGCAATATTGACCGACATACTCATCAATTCGTCCTTCATTACATATGGTTGACTAACTCAATACACTTATCAACTTCCTCGATATATTTTTCGAGGTCTTTTTTAATCTCATCTGCAGGGACTTTGGCCTCACCAGCATTTCCATCTCTCTGCACTCTACTCCGTTGATTAGCAACGTTTCCTTTATTTTTTTCTAAATCCTTTTTAAGTTTTACATTTTCTTCGATCAGCATGATGTTCTCCTTCTTCAAATATTCCACCTTTTGGATCAAATGGGATACCTTTTCCCTCACTTGGTCGAATCGTTTGTTGAAGTCATGCATACGATTCAAAGATAGTCAATATCGATTTAGAAACGAAGGGAATTGCATTATCGCAATTGGGCACCTAATTGTGATTTGAGCTCTGAAAGCAATTTGCTCACCACTTGGTCAATCTGTTGATCTGATAATGTCCTTCGCTGACTAACAAATACGATGGCAATGGCATAGGACTTGCGATTACCTCCCAGAGAAGCATCACGATAAATATCAAACAATTCCACCGAGTGGATGATCTCCCCACCAACATTCAAAATGATTTCTTCAATTTGAGTGTAAGCAATGTCCTCCTCCACTACCAGGGCCAGATCCCGCCTCACTGTTGGAAAGCGACTAATCTGTTCCATCCTTATCTCGTCAATCGATGCTACTTCATCTAAGAGGCCCCAGTTTATTAATGCCATAAAAACCGGCTGCCTGATGTCCATCTTCTTGCAGCTACCATCCTTGATCCGTCCCAACTGAAGCAATTCCGCTTCATTCACTTGGTAGGTAAGACCCCAACTTAGATCTTGATGCGAAACCTCAACCACGATCTCCGTCCTAACATTCACAACCTTCAAGATCGCTTCAACGATACTCTTAAGCGCGTAAAACTGCTTGTCATCCGTAAGAGACTTATCCTGTTGTAGCCATCCCTCTTGCTCCCATCCAGAAACAGTCAAACTGAGTTTTTCAATCTCGATATACTGACCCTCCACATACCGGTAGGTATGTCCAAACTCAAAAAGACGTAGTCGCTGCTGCTGCCTGTTGCTGTTATACTGTACAGCTTCTAAAGCACTGGTGCTTAGGAAGGGCCGCATCACCTCAAGATTGATATTGGATGTATTATTTATTCTTACCAGATCCTCTGATGTACCAAAATATTTCTTATCCAGCATAGAAACACCCATGATTTCAAAAAATCCCTGACTGACCAGATAGTCTGATATCCGGTTTTGCAAAGCCATTGGATCCCTCCTAGACTGAATATCCAAGTTGAATGTCATTTGAGGAGAAACCGGTATATTATTAAAACCATAAATGCGTAAAACCTCCTCGATGAGGTCAGCTTGGCGAGTTACATCCACCTTGTTGGTTGGAACAGATACCCTTAAGAACCCCTCAGCCTCGCTAAGGATTTGAATATCAAGGGACTGCAGAATGTTGCTCACTTCATCAGGAGTGATTTCAACACCAGCCAGACTGTTGAGTTTGTCATATTGAAGTTTGATCTCTGCTGGATGAATCGGTTTGGGATAGATATCAACGATCGGTGAAGCAATTTCGCCTCCAGCCAATTGCTGGATAAGCATAGCTGCACGCTTAAGAGCTATGACACAGAGATTAGGATCACTACCCTTTTCAAATATCCAGGCAGCATCGGTATCGAGAAGGTGACGTCTGGAACTGCGCCTAATCCATTGGGCATTGAAGTGGGCCGATTCAAGAAAAATATCGGTAGTCGTTTCAGTAACTCCAGATTTGATGCCCCCAAATACACCGGCAATACACATCCCCTGTCCTTCACCATCACAAATCATCAAATCTTCCTCACTCAGCAATCGCTTCTGTTCGTCCAAAGTGATAAATGAAGTGCCATTAGGTAGTGTCTTGACTATGATTTGCCTCTTGGCAATGTGGTTGTAATCGAAGGCATGTAAGGGTTGGCCCATCTCGTGTAATACGAAATTTGTGGCATCAACGATATTGTTTATTGGTCTTACTCCGATCACAGTCAATTGGTCCTTCAACCAACTGGGTGATTCCTTGACCTCTATATTGCTAATTGTAACCCCGGAATACCTTGGGCATCCTTCCGTATTCTCTACGGTAACGTCAACTGCTAAATCTTCACGATCCACCTTCCAATCCGACAGATCAGGTTCGGTCACCTTGAGATCAGACATTGAATGATTGATCTTTAGCGCTGCCCTCAAGTCTCGTGCCACGCCTAAGTGGTTGGTTGCGTCGGACCGGTTTGGAGTCAAGCCGATTTCAAATACGACATCAGTCTTCAAACCCAGATATTCAGACGCTGGCATTCCCGGTTGTGTTGTAGCAGGTAGTACCATGATGCCTGAATGATCTTTTCCCAAGCCCAACTCATCCTCGGCGCATATCATACCTTCAGAAAGTTCACCCCGGATCTTACTTCTTCTTACCTTCCAAGATTCACCACTTTGATCTCGTAATTCAGTGCCCAAAGTAGCCACCAGAACTTTTTGATCAACGGCAACATTTGGAGCACCACAGACAATCTGCACTGGATCTTTTTGACCGATATCGACTGAAGTCAGCCTGAGGCGATCTGCATTGGGGTGTTTACTGCAGTGCAATACGTGGCCAACAACTACCCCATTCAGTGATCCACCGAGTGGCTCAACTTTTTCTACGCCTTCCACCTCCAACCCAATCTCAGTCAGAATTTCTGCAAGTTCTTCTGGTGGCAGATCAATGTCGAGATAAGTTTGAAGCCAGTTTAATGAAATTTTCATAAAAACAAGACCTCCATTTAAGGCCGCAAAGATAGGAATTTGGTTGGCTTAGTATCGGGACACTATGCAAGGATCACGATTTCATCACTAACCCGCCATCAAGGTTTCATCGCTGCCTCGGTAGCCTCAACTACTGAGACATTTTCGACTGCATCAATACTGACGAAGGCAACCACCGTCAGATCGTCAGCTTTCCACCATCCATCTTCAGCTGGAAGATCAATGCTAAATGTTCGCTGGATGGGTTGGAATGCAGATAGGGCATTCGCCAGGGGGTCTCCCTGAAAGTCGGTTAAAATACGGCGTAGGACATGGACATGATTATAATCTTTGACGATTCCCTGTTCTGCAGCACGGTCGGCTTGGGGATCCACAATGTGGTCCTCCTTTATCAATACGGTCAACCTCGTTGGAAGATCCAAATCTTCCAATGCACTGATCTCGACGTCAATAGACAGATTTCTGGTATCAGCATCATAATCGAGAAGTATGTCGATACGCAACTGTCGTGGTTTGGCTGCTTCTTCACTGATGGCTGTACTCCACTTGCTAGAAAATGTTTGGAAGTCCGCTTGTCCAGCCGGTATGGTTCGATTGATTACGGCTGATGGGTACCCGATGGGATTGCCCAAGAACTCAAGCAAGGAATTTCCTTCAGCTGTTGTAAAATCATAGCGACTATCATCGTATTTAAATGCAAAATCACCAGCGTGGATTGTTACAATGACCAACCTTTCTTTGTAAATAGATTTCAAATTGGCCAATTCCTGTGTCCCCTGAGGGCAATTCGGACAACGAGCACCAGAAAATTCTTCAACCAAAATTGTACGTTCGCCAGAAATCGATCCAATCAATTGATACTCAGGTCTGTTTTCATGACAAGACCAGCAAAGAACAAGGCATATTATCATTAGATTACACCTGGTCACAATCAAAGTGTTGAGATTAGTGAGAACTTAATGCCACTGAACGCAGGCTCCAGTCGACAAATACCTCCAGCACAAACCACGCCCTCAACTTGCTTGACAAAACTCAGACTAAATCGATTTGCATCCTTATTAAAAACAACATCAATCCGTGGATAGTGCAAGTCTTCAGTTTTTTTCGGGTTTATATTGTACATATCTGAAAGGGCAAACGACCATTTTGGAGCTATGTTGTACTCAAGCAAGGCAAATACCCAACTGCCGAAATCCTGTTGCGTCGACATAAACTGAGCTTCGAATCGTAGGGATCTTCTATTGGCAAGTCTCTGAAAAATTTGAAGATAAGGTATCACCGTCTTCACCAGAGGAACCCCAGATTTACCTTCAAAAACCGCTTGATTATAATGCTGACTTTGCACTCCAAGGGACCACTGCTGAAAACGGCTTCTCCGGAAGATGATTTCATGGTCAAACTCACGGTAAAGCAAGGCTCCATCGATGGTGGTGATGTTGCTGAAAAACTGGACAATTTTCCACTTCTTAGATAGAGCATAACGCAGTTCCATTTGTATGGCTCGTTCCGAAATCTCCTGGGTTGCAGGGATATACCGCGATTTTAGTCGATAAGAATTAATTCTTGACATCGGAGGTAGATAGTTAATCAACCCCCGATTTAGTGTGGTGAAAGGATCAGCCCGGAAGGTAAAGTTCTTAGTTTGTTTTAGCTCAATGGTCACTCCGATGCCATGGAAGCCCAGAGCAATAGAAGTATAATAAACCGATCCAGGATCATTGCGAAATCTACCTAAGGAGGCCTCTCCGGTGTATAGGCTACGGGGAGCTTCAGAATCAAAATAGACGTCATTTTCCTTAAAGGCGGCTTCCACATACCAGACCAGTGGACCAAGACTCAGGGTACTATATAGAGTGTAAGCCCAACTATTGTAGAAAAGTCCAACGCTATCAACTGGTGTATAGGTATTTACACTGTTTATCAATTGACTTATCTGATCATCAGACCAGGTCTTGTTTAGCATGCCGAGGCCAGGTACGAACGTCATTCTGCCTTCTTTCCCAAAATTGAGATAAGCTTCTATCGACACCCCTTTGAGGAAACTTTGATACGTTTCGAACAAATTCTTTTGCTTTCCAGCAAAAGCCTTCATCCGCATAACATCATTCCAATGGTAGCTACCACTAATGCCATAAAGGGCATTATCTATGAGCAGTGGTCGTTCCTCGTATGCCCGGAATATAAGCCCACTACCTATCTGATCATACAGATAACCTACGCCTATGTCTAATGATCCAACTCGTTTCTTGATATGCCAACGCCCTATGCCCTGATCGCTGTAGGATGCCGTCGGATTAAGGAGATTTGAATTATAGAAGGCATCTAGTCGCATGCTAAGGTCGAATCCCTTATACTGGTAATTGAGATCCAACCAGCTGTCTGCACCAAACAATTGATGGTCATACTGTGGGGTATTGGTTGCCCCAATCGCTTGATCTTCGAGGAATGCATTGGCATTGATCTGCCAAAGACCCGTCAGTACAGCCTGATCTTGTGCAGACAACTTTATTCCAACGCAAAATGGAATGAGGAGCAACAGGGAAAATTTGACTCGGGTCGACATAAAACTATGCTATGGCCGTTACTAAAGAGTTAAATGTATGCGATCTGAGGTCCTGAAACCAGGTTCATTATATTTTTAACAAAAATTGCACCTAAATTCTTTGGATAGTGATCATGGGTCCTATCAAATAAATTAACAGATGAAGAGGCTTAACTATTTATGTGCCACATTTCTATTGCTGACGATCATCAACTCAACCATTTTTGGACAGAAGAGATTGCCTTCTACCGAGCTCAAGACAATTGAGGGTCAGACTGTTGACATCAGTGATGAAGTGAATAAAGGACAGATCACCGTAATAAGCTTTTGGGCAACTTGGTGTGCCCCTTGCAAACTTGAATTGGACGCTATTGCTGATATTTATGAAGATTGGCAAAATGACTACAATATCCGACTATTGGCCATTTCTGTGGATGATGCCAGAGCCGCGGCAAAAGTAGGCCCGATGGTTGCTGAAAAGGGTTGGCCATTTGACATTTTTACAGATACGAATCAAGATCTGATGCGGAGCTTAAGCTTCCAGTCCATCCCATACACCTTACTTCTGAACCAAACGGGTGAAATTGTCTACACGCATACGGGATATCTTCCTGGAGATGAGGAGGAATTGGAGACTCAGATCCAAGCCATATCTCCACAATAGCAGCATCATTCTTAAGCACGGCCAATAGATCTACTGTATCCCCTTGTCCTTGGACTCATTCGCCCAGGCTACTTTACTCAGTCAATGGCATAGTTATCAACACTTTTGGAAGGCAATATATGGTCCAGATTCGACCACAAACAAAAAGCTTCGAAGTAATTAACTTCGAAGCTTTTTTGAATTCTGAGTAATGTTACGTTAAAGCCTTATTTAACTTAAATCAAAATGAAAAAGGATCACTGATTTTGATATGATAAAGATATGGTAGAAAACAAAGCGCCCAAACCCCATGTTGATGGGGTATCCTTTAGAAATTTTTGGGATTCAGATGAATATCCTAAGTGATTGATTCTCTGGTAATTAGAATTAAGACTCGTTCTGACGATTCCAGCGGTGAAAGATTTAGGGGGTGGTGCCCCGGTAAAAAAACTTGCGATCGCTCAGAAGGGCTTGGGTAATTCAGGGGCATGAAAAAAGCTCCGAAATTTTTCAACTTCGGAGCTTTTAGTTTGAGCAATGTTACGTTAAAGCCTCATTTAACTTAAAACATCAAAATCTCTAAAGGATCACAAAATTTTGATAGTATAAATGTAGCTCATTGGTGCACGTCTCAAAACCCCATATTAATGTGGTACATTACAGAGAGCCCGCTTAACATCCTCTCCTAAGATTTCCCTAAATGCCTCCATCCGACCTTGCACTATGGTATACCGGAGTATCAAATACTCATTCCCTGAAAATGTTAGGAATGCAGAGACCCGAAGCGGCATTCAGTCGGGCAAAGCCTTCTTTAGCCATGTGCCAGATAACTCAACCAATGTATGATTCCTCGCTGGGATAGCTCAGAACATCCACAGCGATAATATCGGTGGTTGTTCACACATGTTCTGACTCCTTGCCTATCACAAAAATGAACTCAGCATGGTTCTACACGGCAGATTGCCATCGAAAAGTATACCACCCTGCTACTGAAAAAGGGGCCAGTGATCATGGGTTTACAAATGGTTGAAAGCCGTCATGTGATTGATACCATTTAGCAAGCGAACTGTGATAGAAAAACAACAAATCACGAATGGACTGTGGCGTTGGTCGATCGTCTCGAGAAAGGACTTAAGGTTGCAACTTTTACCAGGAACTTCAAAGCAAAAAGCTCTGAATGTCAATTAAGATTTCAGAGCTCGGAGTCGAGTGTGACTATGTTTTAGATCACCTTATATAACTAATTTTCACTCATAGGATTTATGGTTAGTCAAGAAAGCTCCGAAGTTGATAAACAATTTCGGAGCTTTGGGTTTGAGTAGTACTGGTTCGTTAAAAGCCTCAGTTTAAGTTTTCAAAAAGAAAGGGATCCGTATAATCTTTCGATCACTTAAAGATAAAATCCAATTTCCGATTACTATACCCCATATTCATGGGGTCAACAATATGGTAGTCAGGGACTTACAAAGGAAAAGTCCTGTGCGAATATTACTAGCACAATAAGGAGGTGCTATCAAATATCTCCATCGATGCTGAGCCTAATCAGTTCGGCTTTACTGTTGATTTGCAGCTTTTTATATATTTTCTTTATATGGTCTCTAACTGTTTCGATCGAGACCATGTATTTATCCGCTATCATCTTATAGCTCAAACCTTCAACCAAACCAGCAACAATCTGCTGTTGGCGGGGTGTAAGTAACTCCTTCTTTGAGTGATCTGAGGGGGAGAAATATTTCACAACCTTTCTGGCAATTGATGGAGACATATAAGACCCACCATGGTTGACAACGGTAATAGCTTCTAAGATTTGTGAAAGCGATGATCGCTTGCTGAGATACGAACATGCTCCGGCACAGAGTGCTTTAAAGATCGTTTCGGATTCTTCATAGGTGGTTAGCATAATAATATCAGTATCAGGGATGATCTTCTTGATGATCCGAATGCCTTCCAAACCCGATTTACCAGGTAGTCCTATATCGAGTAAAAGAACATCAGGTGCTTTGTTGAGTCCGTCTTCGTAGAGTTCTTCAAATGCCTCAAGAGAATTGACTTGACATACTACATCCAAGTTGTGCTGGTCCTCAAAAAATGTGACCAAGCTCTCTCTTACAATCGGTTCGTCTTCAATAATTCCAACAGCAATACTCATAGACATCGAGTGTTTTTCTTTTTGTGAACTAAATGAAACTTTTCATTTCCAAAGCAATGTTGTATCCAGCCTCCTTATCAATCTTCAAATCGGCATTGATGTGCTCGGCCCGCATCTCTATGTTCTTTAGGCCGGAACCATTCAGCGAGGACTTTGGCTTACCGTTTGAGACTGACTTACTGCCATTGTCTGCAATTGACATAAAAAATCTAGCCCCTTCTTTTTTGAAATTTACGTTTACCTGGGTTGCATCGGAATGCTTGGCAACATTCGTCACGGCTTCTTTGAAGATGAGGTATAGATTCTGTCGGACCTGCACCGGTATCTTTCGCTCCTTTTGGATGTAACTAACGGTAAAATCACAATTGATCCCTCTTGGAAACAAGATTTCGGCAGCAAATTCCTTCATTCGCGTCAGTAGATCATCAAATTTATCTTTGCGCGCATCAGTTGCCCAAATGACATCCCGCATTTGTGCCATGGCATTTCGGCTCATTGCGCTAATTCTTTCAAGTTTGGGCTTGTCTTTTTCCTTAGCGGAGTACTGAAGAAGCTCAGTTTGCATGGCAAGACCAGAAAGTAGCCCACCTACATCATCATGAAGATCACTTGAGATTTTGGTGCGCAATCGCTCCATGTTTATGGCCTGCTGGAGCTTAATGCGATGGAACAAGTAGATGGTCAGTGAGATAAGCAAGAGGCACAAGGCCAAGAACCAACTCTTTCGATAGAAAAAGTCTTCGACTTTAATAGGTAATTGAAATGATAGACTACTCTCATTGAGATTACGATCAGCACCGACAATGTGTAACACATAGTTACCGGCAGGCAGATTATTGAAAGTCAGCTCATTTTGCGTACCTATGTAATTCCAATCAATATCAAGCCCTTCCAACCGATACTTGAATCGATTGAGATGTGGATAGGAATAGTCAGACAACGCAAATTTGCATCGAAAATACCGATTTGAAGCGGAGAGACGTACCTCCTTAACATTCTGTAGGTTATGTAAATGATCGACAATTGCTCCTTCTTCCTTATCATAATAGGATAATTCAGATAGAAGTATGGGTGCACTTAAGTCCCGTTCCAGGAGTTCATTGGGATTGAATACATTCAGTCCATTTACCCCGCCAAAATATATGTTGCCGTCTTTAGGATCTCGATAGTAGGAATAGCGATTGAACTCCTCGTGACTAAAACCATCTGCTACACTAAAATTGCGAAAGGAGTTGATCTCGTCATTGAAGTAGGACAGCCCAGAGAAGGTACTCAACCAGAAATTGTTCTTGCCATCCTCAATTATGCCACACACATTATTTCCAGCTAAACCATCACGCACATCATAAAAGTGAAAGGTCTTTTGCTCAGGATCGAAAATGTTGACTCCTGCATCCGTACCGATCCATATCTGGTTTTGGTGATCCTCGGTTATACAATGAATGATATTGCTATTGATTCCATAGTAATCTTGATCAGAATACCGATAAGCATTGTATTGACCATTTTCAATATCTACATGAAACAATCCGCTGGTACTACCAATCCACATGGAGCCGTCATTACTTTGGAATAAAAAGGTAGGTACGATTTCCTCCAGAGGGTTGAGCCCGTCCGCAGTGAAGTAGTGGTGAAATAGCCGGGTGGCTCGATTAAAGTAACTCAATCTACCAATCTTACCCTTTTCCCCAGAAACCATCCATATCCTTCTATCTTGTCCCATAATTAGACTCTGGATCTTATGGGGGAAAGAAAATGAGGTGAATGACGAATCCTTCAGGCTGTATCTGATCAGGTCTGTCTTATAAGCTTCGCTATAACGAATGCCCCATACAAAACCCTCCTCATCGTACAGCAGTTCCCGTGCACATCCACAATAGGCAGGCTCCTTTGATCTGGGAAGATCAATGTTGATGGTAGTTATTGAGTCTCGATGTGGATCGAATTGATACCAGGTATTGGTCTCGTGGCTAAACATAACTTGCCCATCAGGAAGACCACATATGCCGCGTAAACTTATGCCCCATGACTCCGTATCCTCAGAGGCCAGGTACTTTTTTACTCTTTGTTTGGTAAGGTTGACCTTTTGCACACCACCATCGGTACCCATAAATACCAGCCTTTCAAAGTCAACACTATAGATCTCATTGATCTCCTTAGTTCTAGAAAGTAAGCCGTCATAGGGAATGGCAACATCATCAGCCTTTATCAGATACAAATGTTTGATCTCCCCATTGACCAAAGTAGGATCATCACCTTGTGCCACGATCACATTGCCCTGTGCATCTTCCCAAAGATCAACGTACCATCTATTAGCTGCAGCTTCATCGATGAAGACCGGTGTAAATAAATTCGCTGCGTTGTTGTACTCCCATAGGCCGGGAGAATTTTGGAATGACAACCAAAGCCGGCCTAGCCGATCCTGATGAAAAATATCTACTTCACCAGCTTCTGTGCTGAGGCCTAGAGTGTCATAAGAGATCGTTGAAATGATTTGGCCTGAATCGTCAAGATGTAGCAATCCTATCTGATCATCTGCCAACCAATACTCATTTGGCGAGGAGACCAGTAACTGGTAGTTGGAAGAAGGTTTGGTCACAATACAATGCAACTCGGCCGCAAGATTGAAAGTCAAATCAGGTCCCAAAGAAAAGACAGAAAGGGCGGAATCCCTTTCCACAAGTAAGTGAAGATCCCCTGTTTTCTCGTCAAGATCAACATACTTAACCCGACCTTGTATGCCGTTCTCTTCACTAAAAAATATCTTTTGTGCTATGGTAGATTGACCCGTAAGTACATCTACAAAACCATTGGGTCCGTATTGGACTATGATCTCTCCTGTGATCCGGGATGCTACTTTGTGAACATCCTTTACACTTATCCTAGTTTGACTCTTGGGATCCGTGGTATAAGAGACGATATTAAGTCCGTCGTAGCGGTTTAAGCCATTTCGAGTACCAAACCAGAGGTAGCCCTCATGATCTCGGATGATTTCATTGATGGTGCGATCTGAAAGACCATCTTCCGATCCGATCTTGGTCCAATTGTTTAGTTCATTTTGGGCATGACAAAGAGATGAGGCTATGAAACAGCTAATGATCCCGGTGGTAAAAGCTCTAAACATTGCTCTGGCTAAGCTGATATTCATTAGAACAAAATCATCGACCTGACAGTTTCGAGTCTTTCCATGGGATTACAGCTATCTAATTCGAAGCCCCATTGTCTCGGCTAGGACACAACGCTCTCAGACAACCTATTGCAGGTTGATGATATCTTCCATGATATGTACTGCTTCCTCAATATAGATGTCCTCTTTCACGTCCATTACAAACTCCTCGTTATTGGCCATTCTATTCTCATCATTGGAAATATGTTCTTGATCAGTCTGAAGATTTTTAACGATGAAATCATCAATGGGCTGAAACATGCTCTTGTAACGTGCACTCTCAGATTCTCTCTTTTCGATAAGCTCCCGATAATCGTCAAGATCTAGTGGATAACTGACCTTATCGAGTTCTCTCTGATGCAACATGTCAGCTCTCTGAGATACCAATTTAAAGGTCGGATGCTCAGAAATACGATCGGCGCTTTTCTGAGCCAATATGGACTTATCAGGTAAGGTAGCCATGGCTTTATCAAATTCTACCGGAGGAATTTCTGTCCATCCGAGGGGTGTCTCATAGTCTTTCTCTCCGATATTGATCTTGCTAAAGGGAGTTGGTAAGACAATATCTGGAACTACGCCTTTTAATTGAGTGGACCCTCCATTAATTCGGTAAAATTTTTGGGTCGTTATTTTCACCTCTCCAAGAGGCTTAAGATCATTATTCCCGACCACAAACCTATCGAGCTGGTGAAAACGCTGGACCGTTCCCTTGCCAAATGTGGAATTGCTGCCCACGATCAGTGCTCGATCATAATCTTGAAGTGCTGCAGCGATGATTTCAGAGGCACTTGCGCTGAAATGATTGACCATAATGATCAACGGTCCTTTATATTGTATGTTAGGATCTTCATCTTCTAATACATAGGGCTTCCTACCTCTGGATTTCACCTGCACCACAGGCCCCTGAGCGAAAAAGAGTCCACTCATATCTACAACCTCCGACAGTGATCCTCCACCATTGTCACGGAGATCAAGCACAATGCCCACGGCACCTTCCTCTTGCAGTTTTTCAATTTCGTTAGCCACATCCTCAGCACATCCTGGTTTTCCATCCGCTTCAAAATAAAATTTAGGCAATCTTATGTATCCGATCGGAGGACCCTCAATACCATCTGAAAGCAAAAGAGATCTTGCTTTGCCCTCCTCTAAAATCACTTGGTCACGAACGATGGTGATATCATCTATTACCCCGTCAGCCTTCTTAATGGTTAATGTAACCCTCGTACCTTTTTTGCCCCGTATCAATCCAATAACATCATCTTGCCTCCAGCCCCGCACGTCTTGGGCTTCTTCTCCATCTTGCGCCACGGCAACAATCAGATCGTTTTCCTGCAATTCCTTTTGTTTCCAAGCCGGACCTCCCGGTATGACTTCCGAAACCTTCGTAAAGTCTCCCTCCGGAATTAAACGGGCACCAATACCCTCATAACTGCCATTCATGTTGATGTCAAAATCAACCTTGTCTTTCGGGCTAAAATAATTTGAATGTGGATCAAAAGTACCCGTGATTGAATTGAGGTAGTCTTCAAATCGATCTGATCTCCGTAAAGCCTTCAATCTCTTAAACCAACCTTCGAAATTCTCTCGAACTGCTTGTTTTGCCTCCTGCAGCAGTTGGGCTTCGGATTTGGGTTCCTCATTTTTCAAAACGGACTTCTTCATGTTGTGCACTTTGACCATTGTTTCATATTGAACCAATCTGTTCCAATAACTCTGTAGCGCCTCATCGTCAATCTCAAACTCCCGATCATCTCCGTTAAGGATGATAGAATCCTTCGAGTAGATGTCATACTCTTCATCCAATCGGGTCAAATAATATTGCTCCGCTTTCTCGATGGCCAGAGTAATCAGGTGTTCTGACAGATCCAAAAAGGCAAATGAGCCCTCTGAAATCTGATCGTCTAAGGTGTATTTAAAAGCTTCTAATTGATCGATATCAGCCTGAGTGAGAAAGCGCTTACCCGGATCAATGGCTTGTAAGTAAGCCCGATAAATCTGTACCGAAAGTTCATCATCCATCAATTTTGGATGATAATGTACTCTATCCAAAAACTTCACGACTGCCTGGAGAGTGAAAAACTCCTTCTTTGCTTTATCCGGTTCAGTGATCTGTTGAGACCGGAAGAAAATTCCTACTAAGGCAAAGAACAGCACCAATGAACTCCTGAGTACCATACTAGACATAGATTTGGTTAGTCGTAAATAGATTCAATTAAATATACTCGTTTTTGCCTGAAAATGTTTCAAGCCCAAAAGACAGTCATTTGAATTTAACGTATTGGTAACGCGGCAAATTACGCTACCTGCTGTATGACTATACAAAAAGTATACCTTGCCTAGGTAACAATGATCTTCAAAGTACCGAAAAAGGAAATTCAGCTCAAGTGGCCAGTGAAATAGCAACGCTGATTCACTCGCCTGTCAGCCGACGCTACAGCTCAGGCAGGCCCGCATAATTCACCAAAAATCCTCCATGTAGGCTGTTGTACCGGTTCTCTTTGGCTATTCAACGACCAATATAACGTCGCGATCCCAAATCGACCAGTAACTCAATAGTCTCCTAGAGGAAAGGAGCAATCACTACAGAGACTACAGACATTAATTTGAGTAGGATATTGAGTGAAGGCCCGGATGTATCCTTAAATGGATCGCCAACGGTATCACCCACGACAGTGGCCTTGTGAGGTTCAGAGCCTTTCTCATAGCTTACTCCATCAATAACAACACCTTCCTCAAACATCTTCTTGGCATTGTCCCAAGCCCCTCCGGCATTAGATTGGAAAATGGCCATGAGCACCCCTGCTACAGTCACACCAGCCAACAA
Organism: Saprospiraceae bacterium; assembly: GCA_965223105.1. Lineage (GTDB taxonomy): Bacteria > Bacteroidota > Bacteroidia > Chitinophagales > Saprospiraceae > JABDMH01. Next base: position 5,987,664 of record OZ244987.1, read on the forward strand.
ACCACCAAGCATTTGCGGCCCTCCGAAGAATCCAAACAACACTGGGGTCATAACAGCGATCAGACCTGGTAAGACCATCTCCCTTATTGAAGCTTTGGTGGAGATGGCGACACACTTACTGTACTCGGCCTTACCATCAGCAGCATTAAAGATCCCTTGATCCTCCTGGCTCCAGTCTTTAAAATCTATGCCTTCGTTCCTATTCATCGCCTTAAGAGCTTCCCGCAGTTCTGGGATGGTCTTGAATTGACGTCTTACTTCCTGAATCATATCCATAGCGGCCCGTCCTACGGCATTCATGGCCAGCGAGGAAAACAGAAATGGCAACATACCACCAATAAACAATCCAGCCATAATCTTGGGTTGGGAAATATCAATAGATTCAATACCAGCAATAGTCATGTATGCGGCAAATAAGGCAAGTGCTGTTAGGGCAGCTGAACCTATAGCGAATCCCTTTCCAATGGCAGCGGTAGTGTTTCCCACAGCATCTAGCTTGTCGGTTCTTTGTCTTACCTCCTTTGGAAGATCACTCATCTCGGCGATGCCACCAGCGTTGTCAGAAATGGGTCCATATGCATCTACAGCAAGTTGAATACCAGTATTGCTGAGCATTCCCACGGCAGCGATGGCAATTCCATAGAGTCCGGCAAAATGAAAGGCCGTCAAGATGGCAGCCGCCAATACGATGATGGGTAGGGCGGTCGATTGCATTCCCACGCCTAACCCCGATATAATGTTGGTTGCACTTCCGGTTAAGGACTGTTCTACGATCTTGCGTACAGGTGGTTTACCTGTACCGGTATAAAACTCCGTGATGTAGCCAATGAGCGTACCCGCAATCAGTCCTGCGATCACAGCGGCAAATACTCCAAATTGAGAATAGGTGTGTCCACCAAAGGACCACGTATCGGGTAACATGTAATTGACGATGAGAAATGTCGCTACCAACATGATACCCTGAGCAATCAGTTCACCAGCATTTAAGGCTCTTTGCGGATCACCACCCTCACGGACCTTCACAAAGAAGGTCCCGATAATAGAGGTCAAAATCCCAACTCCAGCCAAGAGTAGTGGCAGTAAGACTGCATTAAGGCCATTGAATTCATTTGTTGATTCATAGCCACTGATGCCTATAAATGCCGCCCCTAAAACCATGGCCCCAATGATCGATCCCACGTAGGATTCAAAAAGATCTGCACCCATCCCAGCCACATCACCTACATTATCACCTACATTATCGGCAATGGTAGCCGGATTCAATGGATGATCTTCAGGAATTCCAGCTTCTACCTTGCCCACCAAGTCAGCACCTACATCAGCAGCTTTGGTATAAATGCCACCTCCAACACGCGCAAACAAGGCAATAGAAGATGCTCCGAAACTAAAACCAGTAATGACGTTAATGACCCGGACCACGTCCCAATCCAATCCATTGTATATAATAAACAAGAGGCCGAGTCCCAGTACTCCAAGACCCACTACACCCATACCCATGACTGAGCCTCCACTAAAGGCAATTTCTAGCGCCCGTCCCAAACCGTGACGGGCTGCATTTGTGGTCCGAACATTAGCCTTTGTGGCAACTCTCATGCCGATAAACCCAGCAAGCGCTGAAGAAAGGGCTCCCAAAATGAATGAAACGGCAATCAACGGATGCGAATCTGCATCTTGACTACCACTTAGAAAAAGAAGGATCGCAACTACAACAACAAAAATTGCCAAGACACGGTACTCACTTTTGAGGAAAGCCATGGCGCCCTCGGAAATATTCGAAGCAATGCGACCCATCCGCTCAGTACCAATCTCTTGCTTAGCAACCCATGAGGATCTCCAGAAAGTAAATAGCAAAGCCAGCAATCCAAAAACGGGAATAAGGTAGATGATGGTTTGACCCATAGTGCAAGGAGTTTAGGAATTAGTTTGAATGAGACTGCTGACTTGACCAAGCAAACACTCAGCTTTCTCCATAATGGTGGGCAAAAGTAACTTTAATTTAGTTTATAGGCAATTTTATCATGGCTTCGATTGAAGCCAAATCAACACGGTCAAAGAGACCCCATATTTCGGCAAGTATGTTGTCCAGCTGCCGAGGAAGAAGAAGGTCTTCTCAGCTGTCTATCCAGGACACCTTATGCTTCCAAGATGACTTCTTGGTATCAATCTCAGGAGCATCGTGCCTTCCCAAATAGAACAATCCAAGACATCGTTCTCCCGGCTTCATACTGGTAAACTCATGCATATATTGAATAGAAGTCGGGGTACTCCAATATCCACCAATCCCCAGGGAGGTGGCCATCAGCCAGAGATTCTGCACGGAACAGGCAAGAGATGCGATCTCTTCCCACTCTGGGACGGATTCCATGGGATCTCTTTGCATGCAAATTAAGATAACAACTTGGCAAGCTGTGATCTTCCTTCGGATTTTTGTCTCCTTCAGGTTGGAAAACAGATTTGCGGGCGTAAGCTCTTGATATTTACGGACCATGAAATCACGGAGCCTGGGCAGCGCACTTCCCCTGACAATCTTAAAACGCCAAGGCTGAGTCAAGCGATGGGTAGGTGCTGAATTTGCCGCTTCCATCAAAAGCTCAATTTCTTCGGTTGTGACGGGTTCGGTGGTAAAAGACCGAGGAAAGATGGATCGCCTTTGAAGAATATTACTTCTTACAACGTTGATCTCGTCTATTTTTAACATTTTTTATATAATTTAAAATATATTTTTAGATTCGCTTAAAAATTGAAGCGTTGATGCAATCTGTTTCCGAAGAAAACCATTTGAAGGCAATATTTAAAATTGCGGAACGAAATGGCATCCCTGTAGCCACAAATTCTATTGCCAAAGTTTTGGATACCACTGCCGCTTCAGTGACGGATATGCTCAAAAAACTTGCCGACAAATCATTGATTAATTATGAGAAATATCGGGGTGCGAGTCTTACGAGCGAAGGAGTGAAGATAGCAACCGAGCTGATCCGGAGACACCGTCTTTGGGAAACTTTTCTGGTGGATCACTTGGGATTCAGTTGGGACGAGGTGCATGTCATTGCTGAACAATTGGAACACGTGCAATCAGATAAATTGATTGACCGTCTTGATGACTTCCTCGGCCATCCCAGGTTTGATCCTCACGGAGATCCCATACCAGATCGAGATGGAAAGTTTGTATTTCGAAAGCAATCATCTCTGGAAACTCTTGCCGTAGGAGATCGTGGAATTGTGGTCAGTGTACAAAATCATGAGCCCTCGTTTTTAAACTTATTGAATGAGCTCGACTTGAAGATCGGCACCAAGATCGCCGTACTGGAAACTTTTGATTTTAAGTCCTCAATGAAGGTAGCTTTTGACGGCGGGGATCCGGTAATCATTTCTTCGCCCATAACACAAGATGTACATGTCAAAAAAATATAGCCTTATTTGGATTGCCCTTTGGTTAGTAGCCCATGGTCTGGCGGCTCAGGAAGACAAATTGAAGGTTGTGGCGACAGCCTCAATGCTGGCAAATATGGCTGAAGTGATCGGAGGAGATCTGATCGAGGTGCAATGTATTGTACCCATTGGAGGTGATCCTCACATCTATGAAGCTACTCCGCGGGATGCTCGACTGATCAATGAGGCAAATCTCATTTTAAGGAATGGCTTGACCTTCGAAGGATGGCTCAATGAACTGATTGAGAATGCCGGATCTCAGGCAACTGTTGTGACTACGACAGCAGGTATCAATCCCATTGAAAGTCAACAATACGCCAATGCCACCGATCCCCATGCCTGGATGGATGCCAGTCTTGGCCTAGTCTATATTGAGAACATCTATAAAGCGCTAGTCAAGCTGGACTCTACTAACCAGTCGGCCTTTAGACACAATTATGAAAAATATCGTACTGAGCTAATAGAACTTGATCGTTATATCAAAGAGAGAATCGAGACCATACCTGAGCAGCAAAGAATCTTGATTACGTCGCATGATGCCTTTCAATATTACGGAAGAAGGTATGGTATCCGATTAGAGTCTGTACTCGGTACATCAACTGATGCCGATGTACAAACCTCAGACATTTTACGGTTGAACAAAGTCATCAAGGAAAGTAAAGTACCCGCACTATTTATTGAGAGCACCATCAATCCAAAAATTCTTGAACAAATTGCCAAAGATCACCGCATCAAAATAGGGGGTAAACTTTATGCCGACTCTATCGGGGATCAGGATTCACCGGCATCAAGCTATCTGAAAATGCTACAGTACAATACCGATGTGATTGTGGAAGCACTCACTACTTCATCGGGAACTTCTCATGCGGAGGGAGGAGAGAGTGGTAACAATCTGATATTGTATGGTACCTTAATCACTGCTTTCCTCATCTGTCTCATTATCTTGTTTAGAAAATTGAGTCCGTGAATGCAGTAATCAATATCAAGGATCTCTCAGTTTCGTATGAAAGAAAGCGCGTATTGACCAATATCTTTTTAGATATTGAAAAAGGCCATATTTATGGTGTACTTGGTCCCAATGGTGCTGGCAAATCAACACTCATTAAAGCAATCTTGGGACTTATAGACATCAATACCGGTGTAGTGAAGATCGAGGGAGAACCCATTGAAAGACACCGAAAGAGGATGGTATATGTACCGCAGAGAGATGAAGTAGATTGGCAATTCCCAGCGACGGTGATCGATGTCGTCTTGCAAGGACGCTATCCACACAAACGTATTTTTCAGCGATTAAACTCCTATGATTATCAAATCGCTGAGGATGCTCTGGATCAAATGGGAATAACCAATCTAAGGAACCGTCAGATTGGTGAATTATCCGGCGGTCAACAGCAGCGGGTTTTCTTAGCCAGGGCAATTTGCCAACAGGCAGATATCTTTTTACTGGACGAACCACTGGTTGGTGTGGATGTGACTACCGAAGAAAAAATAATCAATATCCTCAAAGGATTGGCCACATCGGGAAAAACCTTAATGGTAATACACCACGACCTTTCTACTGTAGAGGCGTACTTTGACCGAGTGATATTACTAAATCAACGCCTGATAGCCGTTGGTGAAACCAAGTTGGTTTTTACTCCAGATCATATTCGACAGACCTATCAAGCACAGCTTCCCATTCTGCACAAGACCGGGTTGATAGAATAAACTTTCTGGTGCTTCAAACTTCGCAAACACTTGATGTGATCAATTAATCCAATAGATGACACTCAAGGCCTATTCTAAGGTGAAAATGATTTGAGCGGAAGGGATGATCTGCCATGAGATGATCGGTAACCAAAAAACCAGTAAATCTTCCAAATTGCCATTGACCACTGAGTCCGAGTCCAAGTTGGCCATAGCGATAGCTCAGTGCCGTACCAAATCTCACACGTTCTCCCAAACGGTGTGAAAAGATCATGCTGGCATGCACTGGTTGCTCTAAAAGTTGCTGATGAGATAGGCTTGCAGCCAAAGACGCATTTCGACTCAATTTATAGATACCCAGGAAATGGAATTTCACCGGAAGGTTCCGGGTTTGCATACCCGTAGTTCGTTCTACATTGAAAATCTGATCGAGAGAGTCGATGGCATTATTGAGGTTGAGTGACTCGATCTCAAAAAGGTCTACTGTTTCGGCACCCGTGTATTGTACCAAATGATCCGCTTCATAAACGGTGACATTGGACCATCGAATAAAGCCCAGATCAGAGAAAGAGAGAGCCACGGCCATCTTCTTGCTCAATGCAACTTGCACCCCTCCATCCAAGGCAAAACCCGGGTGAGAACTGATAAACTGCCATCCGCTCAAATCACTGGTCTGATAATTGAGCAAATTGGCTTCATCAAAATTAAGGATGCCCACATTTTCAAACTGAAGATCAAGGTTTAAGGTCAATTCATAAAAATCAGGATCCGTATAGAGCACTGCACTAGACCGAGGTGTATGTCCCAACTGCTGACCCATCAAGAACCGTGGTCGCAGCCCAAGACTTACTTTACGAAAGCGACGCGATATCGGAAAACCGTAACTATTGTAGGACAAAACCATGGCACTAGGGGCAATTTGCACATCTTCTCCTATCCACTGTTGGTTTCCCTCCACATAAAGACCAACCAATTCTCGAGGGTAAAGGGTATGGGCTTCGAAAGCAATTTCATGCTCAAAACCAAAAGTCCAGCGCGGACCTGCGTGGTGCATTTTTATGGTTTGCCATCGCAATGAGGTGGCAAGCTCGTTCCGATCCTCAAGATGTTTAAATAGGTTTGAAACCAGCAATACTGATCCTCGGCCTGAGCTTTGAATTAGGTCCCGATATCCAGGACCCGTATGAAAGATATTGTAGGATACACTGCCAATACCCCAGTGCAAACCCCGGGCTGTATCAGCCAATGAAGGATTATACCGGTCTTGGATTAGCAAGCCTTGCAATGTCGAAACCATTAGCCCTTGGCATCGCAAAGTCGCAAATTGACAAGTGAACATAATTCCAAAAGCACAGACCACCGATTTGCTCATCGTAAATGCGCTTCAATACCTATTCCGAAATCTAACCGTTGTCCAGGCTTAATCACACTTGGTGTAGTACCAGATAAGGGTGATTGCAACCGTAAATCAACCCTTACAGAATCCATTTTTGTCAGATCCTGAATCATCTCTTGATTTACAGAGTAATAAAGAGATGAAGTCACCGGGGCAAGCACCATTCCCTCTGAATCAGTTCTAGCTGCCGCTATAGAGGAACCTGTAGAGGGAAGTGGAACTTTAAAGCCATTCCTAGCAAAAAATTCGAAGCTTGGAGCAAAGGAAAGTGGAATCCCATTTTCTACAAAGACCTTGATTCGACCTTCACTTAAGGAATCTATCTCCTGTAAAAAGACTTCGGCCTTGTGTTGCACCCCGATGTCTCGAATAGTGGCAGCAAAACTCAGATCAATGGTGGCCGTAAGCTTCGCCAAACTCGAATCGGTCAGAAAGAAATTGGCTAAACTATTGTCAGGATTGGTAAGAATGTTGACATCATACCAAATCTTGGCAATGTCTACCTGTACCAGATCGACAACATTGGAATTGCTTTTATCAAAAGTGATACGTGTTGTTACAGTTTCGCCAATCTGATCTATGGATGGATGAGCGATCCGGAATGTTTGATCAAACAAGATACTCTCAACCTGCTTTTGTTCTCCCGATTTACTCTCCAGATACACCTGGTTTACCTGGATTGCTAAAGGGATACCGAAGCTGTTGGTGATGTCAAAATGCATCTTAGGGTCCTCAAATCGATAGGAGCCTTCTAAGAGTGTATCAGAAATATTTACATCAATAGACTGCAAGCCGGTGGGTAGGCTTGCACTCCCTATTTGTCCTTCAAGAAAAGAGAAATCGAGTGCATTGATGCTCACAAATGACAAGGCGAGTTCAGTCTCCTTCCCATCAGGCCGGAGGGCTTTATACTCCAATCGTAAAGTGCCATCTGTTACTGCCACATCATATCCACTAAGATCGATTGGTGAACTTGTGAAGTTGCTGGGAACTGTACCACTAAATGGTATCATATACTGCATGGTGAATATTTCACCACCTTTGCTCAAATTCGGAATGGAGATATCTACCACTACATCAGTGGTGTCCCTACTATTTAGGATAAAGATCAATTGATCTCCACTCAAGGTTGCTTTTGAAATCGTGGCATTTGCCAGGCTGGTAACAGGCAGACTTACAGGATTATCAAGGATCGGAATTGGAAGTCCTACGATGATCTTCGGAAAAATATCAGATTTGGTTTGGATAAATGGCTCAGAATGAAATTGTGCGGCGTAAACGCCTTGATCATTTACGATCACTGAAGCTGTTTTTCGCATCTCCTCGATCAAGTCTTCGCTGGTAATCGATCCAGTGACCAAGGGTATGGCCAATATGGGATTGGATGATTCGATGGTAAGGTCACCAAAATCGGACTTGTGCAAGCAAGAACCCAAACTCATTAGGATAAAGCACCCTAGGAATAAAAATGTATTATTCTTTGGCAAACTTAAAGATCATCAATTACTAAGGTCAAATGATTGCGACAATCGCGGAATTTCAATATCGCTTCTGCCGTTCTTCCTTAGTAACGATGCAAACGCCTTTTGCGTATCGTATTCACCATGAACCAGGAATAGCTTCTTCACCCTGTCTTGGTTTTTAAGGAAATCCGTCATTTCGGTTCGATCTCCATGAGCCGAAAAGGAGTCCATTCTTCGAATCGATGCTTTGACTGGTCTGATTTCGCCATACAGTTTAATCTCCTCTATACCCGACAGCAACATCCCCCCAGGGGTATCCGGTGAACAATACCCTACAATGAGAAAAGTGTTTCTGGGGTTGGAAACGTGATTGGCCAGATGATGCCTTACTCTGCCCGCATTCATCATTCCTGAGGAGCTAATAATAATACAGGGTTCGGTTGAGTTGTTTAGTGACTTGGAAACTTCCACATCTCTGACATAAGTCAAATTGTTAAACCCAAAAGGATTTTCGTCAATGAGCATATACTCATTTAGTTCATTATCGTAGCATTCGGGATGAGCTCCGAATACTTGGGTTGCATTAACGGCCAATGGACTATCGACATATACGGGTAATCGAGGCAACAATCCACTGGATTCGTATTGATCCAATACGTAGACAATTTCTTGGGTCCTCCCCACACTAAATGCAGGGATGATCAACTTTCCCCTTTTATCCAGGCAGGTTTCTTTAATGATATCAAGCAATATATCGGTTTCTTCTGGTTGGCGTACGTGATCACGATCGCCGTAGGTCGACTCGCAGATCAAATAGTCTACTTGAGGCATCATTTGGGGGTCTCGCAAAATCGGGCGATCAGGCCTGCCAATATCGCCTGTAAATCCCAACAACATTTCTCGTCCGTCCTCCTGAATTTTTAAGGTAACATTGGCACTGCCTAGGATATGACCGGCATCTCGAAATTGGATCGTCACCTGGGGATGGATCCGGAACCAACGATCGTAAGGTATACCGCAAAACCTGGTCATTGTTTCACCGACATGCTCAGAGCGATAGAGTGGTTTCGAATCCGGCTTCTTGCCCCTCTTTCGCCGGCGGTTGTTGCGGTATTCAGCATCTCTCTCCTGAATCTTGGCACTATCGAGCAGCATGATCGCACATAGACTCCGTGTTGCATGTGTGGAATAGATCTCACCTTGAAATCCATCTTTTACAAGACGTGGGAGTCTACCTGAATGATCAATATGGGCATGAGATAGGACGACGCAGTCTACAGTTTTAGGATCAAACAACCAGTTCCGATTGAAATCCTTCATATCTGCTGAGCTTCCTTGGTATAGACCACAATCTAAGAGAATGGTATAGCCACTGCCCAAGGTGATCAGATGTGCACTACCCGTAACAGCTCTCGCTGCCCCACAAAACTTCAATTGCATGATAAAGGCCAAAATTGATGTTGGCCCGGAAGATAACAAATTGTGATGCACGTGTTGAGCCAGTACGGCGGTATCTGATGGGACAGAAGCAGACCCCATCAGAGCAGGCCCAAAATGCCCTATTCAAGAATTGACAACAATAACGAGATTCATCTAAAAAAGAGCAGAAGGTTCACCGGAGTTTTACGCCCCCATATTCAGCATCAATATTAATCGAAACCGCACCATTCCTACTACCTTTGTAACCCTGCAAATAGTAATGACTACCCTCCGAAATCTGCTTTTCAACCGTTAGGTCATTGGGTTCATGCACCTTACAATACTTAGTTTCAGCTGTCAGCTGATAACTGGGCACATTGTTCAGAGCAAGTTCGACACCAGTATAGCGGCTCTCAATATCAACGTTTTCTAAGGTATTGCCGATACGATGCACCGATAAACCTCCATAGGTCATTTCAGCACTCACACTCAATAAGAGCTCGTCAATATCGACCTGAGTATAGTCTGTCTCGATAAATAGTTTCTCTAATTTCGCGATCTTGAACTTATCGTATTTGCCTTCATTATACAGATCACCGATATCTCCCAGGTCATAACCATCATATTTTGATTCTGAGGTAATTCGATTGGCGCTTTCGACGGTTACTTTTGAAAACTTGGACTCAATATCAATTGTATTGGCATCGTTAATCCGCAGCTTACCATAGGCTAGATCGGCTATGGTCTTATTTGCCTTGGCAACGACTCCGTTTCCGTAAGAAAGGTCCACCTTTAGTTCTCCTGCTACCTGATCAAGGGTGAAATTGCCGTATTTGATATCTAGAATCGCGTTTCCATCTAAGTTTTCAATCTCGCAATTGCCGTATTGATTCTCTAGCTCGAGACCGGCAGATGCCGGCATAGAAACCTCGTAATCAATGGCCAGATCGGCATCACCCCACCAACTTTTGAGAAAGTTCCAGAAGGATTTCTGCGAGTCAATCTCGGTGGTGGCACTTACAAAATCTGATCGATTGTCGAAATTGATAGTAACCCGATTAAAAACCTCATCGGCCTTACTGTCACTAGAGGTATTGACTCGTATGGTGACTTTGATGTTCACCTGGGGTTGTTCCCATGTGTAGACATTGACTGAACCGTATTTATTTTGAAGGTGAACAACTCCATCCGCAGATAGTGAAAAAGTTTCCTCAAAAGTCTTGGTATATTCTTTCTTAGCCACCAGTGGTGAACTAACCAAGAGGAACGGCAGAAAGGATGTAACGAGAAAAAAATTATAGAATCTTACTTTCATCATTTTGCATATTGTCTGGGTTCACAATTTCGAGTGCCGATTGTAGAATGTGTATTTTGGATTCATAGGAAGCAATGATGGCCTGCAAAAGTTCTTCCCTACTAGATTTCGGTGCGTAGATCAGTTCCAGCTTAAGTCGATTGATCTCTGCATCTATCTCTTGGAGAGACTGGCTGATTTCATTTGAAGTTGATGGATTCAGGGCAGCCAATTTGTGGCTTACTTCCATACGGTAAAAAGTTTCAATCTCATCGAGATTTAAGGATTCGTTTAAAGCTTGAAGGGCTTGATTCTGTTGAATTTTCGGATAGATCAATGCGCCGGCGGCAGCGCCAATCAGCAACAGCCCGATAGCTGCTGCAGACAACCACAGGATCTGAAATCGAGTGCGGTTTCTGTTTTGATCGAGCCCTTTGGCGATTTGGCTCCACACCTTAAGAGATGGCCTTTCTGAATCAAAGGCTTCACGATTTGTCTCGATAAAAATCTCCAACTGATCCGGTTTCTTCATATCAACTTACATTGGTCTTTTTGACTAAAATTTCATGCAATCTTCTCTTTGCTCTACTGTATTGTGACTTCGAAGCCCCTTCACTAATGGATAAAATCTGTGAAATCTCCTTATGATCATAACCTTCCAAGCAGTATAAGGTGAATACAGAACGGTATCCATCAGGCAATTGACTTATGGCTTTCTTAATGTGTTCAACTTCTTCGACTCCCATACTCGGGTTATACTCAACTGTTGGCATATCGACCTTCTCATCACTAAATTCTTCCCATTGAACTTTCCTTTTCTTTAAGGCTGTAATACAATGGTTTATAACAATCCTTTTGATCCATGCCCCCACGGATGACTCAAATCGAAACCGAGCCAGATGCGAGAAAATATCTATGAATGCATTTTGCAAGACGTCTTCCGCTTCTTCGGTATGTCCCATCATACGATAGCAGATATTGTACATAGCTTTACTGTATGCCCGGTAGAGTTCTAATTGTGCTCGCCGATCACCGCTTGTGCACTTTCTAACTAGATCGTAATGCTGGCTATAATCCTGCAATCGATAACCAATTTAGTCTAAGGACAACTGATTTTGACCGGGGTTGCATCCCGGAGTTGAGATTAGATAGAGAATCTTATATAGAGATGGTTGAACGGCATTTACTCCTCTTCAAGGGCTTTAGTACGGCTCTCTAATTTCTTATCCTTGACATTTTCATCGAGAAAATTATTGAGCTTATCAATAGGATAAGTCGATATGATTTCTCCCAATTCATTGATTCTTATATCGAAGCCACTAAGCTCTTCGTGTGCTTCTGGCTCTCCCTTTTTAGGAATTTTTTTTGGCATTTTGACTCTGTCTTTGCTTTTATCTAAACAAGCATCGTTTATGAGGTAGTTCCCGGTCGATCATCGATGCTCTCAAAGGCGTCAGGGGAAATCAACAATCTTTCGACAGTCATCTTCTGGCCCATCGTTTCCATCATCTGAAATAAATCAGGGCCCATGGTATCACCAGTCAAGGCGATTCTCAATAAGGGTAGTATCTGACCGTAGGATCTTCCGGATGTAGCCAGAAAGTCATCCAAATGCCTTTTGAGATTCTGTGCTGAAAAAGGCTTAACTGCATCCATAGTACGAACAAAATGTCGATAGTCACCCTTAATATCAGGCATCCACTTCTTCTTCAACACCTTGGCATTGTAATGCGCCACCGGAGAAAAGAAGTAGGAAGCATCGTCGGCCAGTGAACCATAATGTGCGATCCGTTCTTGCATCAATGCACATACTTTGACCAGGTAGTTCAGGGATGGATTAAGTCCCTTCTCTCTTAAGAATGGAAGCGATCTCTCAGCAATCTTTTCAGGATCCTGACGCATGATATATTGTGCATTGAACCACTTGGCTTTCTCAAAGTCGAATCTGGCACCAGATTTACCAATTTGGTCAAGAGCAAAGGTTTGGATAAGCTCTGACATTCCGAAAATCTCTTGTTCTGTGCCTGGATTCCAGCCCAGAAATGCCAAGAAATTCAGCAATGCTTCAGGATCAAACCCTGCAGAATCAAAGCCCTCAAAATGATCTTCAGGACTTTCTCCTTGCCATGCCAATGGAAACACCGGAAACCCAAACTTATGTCCGTCCCTCTTACTTAGCTTGCCTTTTCCACTTGGTTTGAGGATCAAGGGAAGATGGACAAATTCGGGCATCTGATCAGACCAGCCAAAAGCATCGTAGAGCAACACGTGGTGAGCTGTACTGGACAACCATTCCTCCCCACGAATTACATGAGAAATCTGCATCAATTTATCATCTACCACATTTGCCAAGTGGTATGTGGGTAAACCATCTTCTTTTAAAAGAACCTTATCATCTAAAGCATTGGATTCAAATGTGACTACACCCCTAATCCTATCACTAAATGAGATCGTCTGATTAGGTGGCACGTACAGACGCACAGTATAACGATCACCTTGCCTGACTCTTTTTTCAGCCTCGTCCCATCCCAGGGTCAAGCTGTTCTTCATTGAGGTCCGGACTTGATGATCGTACTTAGGTGCCAGATTTCCTTGATCCAGTTCCCTCTGTCTCATTTTTTCAAGATCCTCCCTGGTATCAAAAGCATAATATGCCTTTTTCTCCTGCAGCAGGTAATTTATTTGATCCAAATAAATGTCTTTTCGCTCTGATTGCCGATAAGGGCCATATTCTCCTCCCTTTTCAACACTCTCATCGGGTTCAAGTCCACACCAGGTCAATGCGCGATTGATATAATCTTCAGCACCAGGCACCAAGCGAACCTGGTCAGTATCCTCGATTCGAAGGATAAACTTTCCATGATTTTGCTTAGCAAATAGGTAGTTGTACAGTGCTGTTCGAATACCTCCTATGTGAAGTGGTCCAGTAGGACTAGGAGCAAATCTCACTCGAATTTTTGTCTTCATGATCAGAAAAACTCTTTTAGCAGGGTGACCTTTACGTGATTACAATCACTAATATTTAAACATTATAAGCTTGAGGCAGCTATAAACTTTTTCTATTCGTTTATCGTTCATAAGACAAAGTCAGCTGACTCACTGGACTTAGTAAATTGAATCACTACCATCCGAACACAAATGTACTTAGTAAAGACCCCAAAACTAATTCAAAATATTTTTCCTCATTTCATCTGGAAAATCGCAACGGTACAAAAGAGATTGTATCTCACCTTTGATGATGGCCCCATTCCAGAAGTGACTCCATGGGTGCTGGATCAACTGGATCAATATGGAGCTAAAGCCACCTTTTTTTGCGTGGGTGAAAATGTACGATCTTATCCGGAAATTTTTGAGCTGCTTAGTACCAGAGGTCATGGTGTTGGGAGCCACACCTTTAACCATCTGTCTGGTTGGGCTACAGATAATGTACCCTATTTCTTAAATGTGCGGAAAGGAGCCCTTGACACTTCTTCACGGCTATTTAGGCCGCCGTATGGTAGGATTAAGCCCAGTCAGATTAGTTTTCTGAAGCGACATTATCAAATAATCATGTGGGATGTGCTGTCTGGTGATTTTGACCAAAAACTTACCAAAGAGCAGTGCTTGGAAAATGTACTGACGGCTACTGAACCCGGCTCGATTATCGTATTTCATGATAGCTTGAAGTCAAAAGAAAAGTTAGAATTTGTGTTACCACTAGTTCTTGAACACTACAGTAAATTGGGATATACTTTTGCCCCGATTTTTGAGGAGACCCTCTTACCACAGGAACTATACTTGAGATCCGCCTAAGAATGAACTTCCACGAAGTTCTATAGCACCTTTCCGACCCATCCCTATATTGTTTTCGAGTTCATAATTAACCTCTACGAGTTACTCTTATCTTTGATCGACGGAACAATTTACAGATGTAATTGCGTTTGCATCTATGACTTTAAATTTGAGAGAAAGAATGTACAAGCCCAAAGAAGTACTCAATCGGCTAGTCCATCGATTTAATGACAACACGATGCTCAAACTGATTAAAGGCTACATCCAGGTTGCTGGCATCCAAGTCGTTTATGCGGCCTTGCTTCTGTATTACGCATATCATGCTAAGGATACACCAGCATGGGCCAAGCGAATTGTTCTCGGTGCACTTGCTTATCTCTTGGCACCTCTAGATCTGGTACCCGATCTTTCTCCGATTCTTGGTTTTACCGACGACCTTAGTATTCTTCTATTCGGACTGGTTAGTATAGCTGGGCATGTCGATGCCGAGGCCAGGACGCAGGCAAGAAGCCGTATGCAAGGTTGGTTTGGTCAGGTGGATGAAAGCGACTTGGCAGAGGTAGATAAGAAACTTTAGCCTCAAAAAGGGATACCCTGATTTCTAAGGAACTCCCTACCTTACCACCAGAAAATTTAGAAAGCACGCTTACTCAATGCACCAACCAATATTGTATCCATCCCTGTTTATCGAGCACCGAGAAAACTTCTCCGCCGAACTCGAGCGAGCTTCATTGGCTATTTTTTTCGGCAATGATTTGATGCCAAGGAATGGTGATCAATTTTTTCCATTCAGGCAGCAATCCGATTTTTACTATTTGTCAGGCATCGAGCAGCCAAACTCCATTCTGGTGATATTTCCTGATGCTCCCAATTCTAAAATGAGAACAATACTACTCATCGAAAAACCCAACAATCACGATACGATATGGGAAGGACAGAGGCTTAGTAAAGAAGAGGCCAGACAAAGATCGGGCATCGAAAATGTGTTGTGGCTGGATCAAAAAGAAGCGCTTTTAGCTGATCTGATGTGTAGTGCTAAAAATATTTATGCAAATAGTAATGAATCTTATGCTGGCGGCCCCATCCAACCTAGAGATGTACGCAAGGCGGAGGAATTGAGAAGAAGGTTTCCCTTTCACGATTACAAGCGATCTCAGCCCATTCTCCGCAAGTTGCGGATGATTAAATCAACTGGTGAGATCGATCTGATGAAAAAAGCTATGAACATCACTGCGGAGGTATTTAGTGAAATCATCAGTCACAACTGGGTCGATCGAGGGGAATATGAGATCGAAGCAGAGATCACTGCCGGTTTTAGGCGAAGAGGTGCAACAGGACATGCCTATCATCCGATCGTTGCCGCAGGGCCCTCTGCCTGTATTTTGCACTACACAAACAACAATAAGGTATGTTTAGATGGTGATCTTATCCTCCTGGACTTTGGAGCTGAATATAGTCACTATGCTGCTGATCTATCGAGGACAATTCCAGTAAATGGCTCGTTCAGTCCCCGGCAAAAAGAAATCTACCAGAGCGTCCTGCATGTCCTCAAGAGAACAACTGAGCACATGGTACCGGGCATTACTTTGTCCGAATTGAAAAAAGAGGTCGGTCACCTCATGAGTGTGCAGTTATTGCAATTGGGACTGCTGACGGAAGAAGAGGCGGCACAGCATGATTCCGCCAATCCCCCTTATCGCAAGTACTTCATGCATGGGATTGCACATCATATCGGATTAGATGTTCATGATTTAAGCGACCGACATTCAACACTCCAGAGTGGAATGATACTTACCTGCGAACCCGGTATTTACATTAAGGAGGAAGGGATCGGCATCCGGTTGGAAAACAATATCCTGGTCACCGATGACAGTCCGGTCAATTTGATGGCTTCTATTCCTATCGAAATTGAAGAGATTGAATATCGGATGAATTCGAAAGGCTCATCTGATGCGATTTCCTAGAATAAAAGGTTGGTGAAGGTCAACTCAAGACCTAGTGCTTCATTCAAAAAATATCTAATACTGCATGCTACTTTCCGACATCTCTTCATCGTCAAAAGCCTCACATAGTTACGCCTATGCTCGCCTGCCCGACTGAAGTCATTCCCGTCCGATCCGGCACGGGCGGGCAGGCGGGGTTTCGCCTCTTCGATCTGTCAAAAACTAGCTGCCCCACTAATATCATATACTCTTGAATGAAGCACTAGTGATCTAGATCTGCACTTACAATGACATATCCAGAACTGGCTTTATGATGGTGACCCGGCGCTACTGCAAGCTCCAATCGACTTGCTTTAGGTACATAATCCAACGTTTTCCACCCTTTGCGATCAAAATTTATTTGACCCAAATCAATCGTACCCGAATCGGCATGAGCCCGCAATTTGCATACTATGCTGGGTGGCAGATCAATGATCTTAATCATTGCTTTCTGCTGCACTTTATTCCAGCAAACAATACAAGTCACTCTTTGATTTTGATGGTGACCATCAAGCTTGATCATTTTGGTGTTGAGATCCTGAACGAAAGAGAAATCAGCCTCAAGATTCCGATAGTCCATCATCATGCGATTCATCTTATTTATCAAGCTGTTGCTGGCAAACACATTTTTATCAAGTTCCTTTCTAAGTTTGCTATTCTGGTTCGTCAGTAGGATGCAGGCCAGCGCGCCAAGGAATACCAACGACCAAATCAATGATTGTGACCGCAACCACCCAAACTTCTCCTCTTTTTCTGACCTGATTTTGCTCAGCTTAGCAAAGGATCCTTGGGAAGCAAAGCCTACATCGCCAACCCTTTCCTGGTTTTGTCTGCTGACCTTTGAATATTGAGACGTTCTTTGGGCCTTGCAGTATTTTTCTAAATCACTTTTGGTTTTTGAAATTAGCTGGGCGACCTCACTGTCTTGAGCAGCCATTTTTTCAACGATTGCCCTATCCTTGGCACTACACAGCCCCAAAATGTATTCTTTCAGTAGTCCCGAATTCATTAATTCCTCGCGATCCATATTACCGAGAGCATATCAATTGAAGAGTCGATTTAAATGGTCTAATTGATTACAAAATTCAAAGCCAAATCTTGCAATGAGTGGCCCTGATGGGGTGCATCATTGCTTCGAGAATAAAATGCCTTAAATCTGATCCAATTTAACTCCTAAAGAAAACGTCAATAAGGACCAATGGTTTAATATGCAAGACGAATGGACTAAAAAACAGGACAAACAATCTCCTGGAAGAATGTGTCTTCGGAAAGAGCATTTAGAATAAAATCAAGGATACAGCTCCTTCCTTATTTAGGAAGGATCACTTTTCACTCCCTGAACCAATAGTGAGACTTGGTTATAGAGCACCTCGATAAAACCTTTCTTTATACCAAAATTGAGTTGACTCCCATCTTTCTTTTTGATGCGAACCTCGCCTTCTGACAATGCCGATACGATGGGGGCATGGTTGTCAAGCACTTCAAACTGACCGCTTACTCCAGGTACTTTGACCGACTGGATTTCTCCTTGGAAAATCTCCTGATCAGGCGATAAGACACTTAGCATCATGTGTTCTTAGTCATTTTTTTCAGCTTCAGCAATCAGTTTCTTACCTTTCTCGATGGCCTCATCGATCGTGCCTACCAAATTAAAAGCTGCCTCAGGGTATTCATCGACTTCCCCATCCATGATCATGTTGAATCCCTTGATGGTATCTTCAATTGAAACCAGTACTCCAGCCAACCCGGTAAATGCCTCAGCGACGTGGAAGGGCTGAGACAAAAAGCGTTGAACTCTACGTGCCCTATGGACAACCAGTTTATCCTCATCTGACAGTTCCTCCAGACCAAGGATGGCAATGATATCTTGCAATTCCTTGTATCTCTGAAGGATGCCTTTAACCCTCTGAGCAGTTTGATAGTGCTCTTCACCCAAGGTGTTGGGGTCCATAATCCGGGATGAACTACTCAAAGGATCAATAGCAGGATAGATCCCCAATGATGCCAGCTTTCGATCAAGTACCGTCGTTGCATCGAGGTGGGCAAAAGTCGTCGCAGGCGCTGGATCAGTAAGATCATCCGCCGGAACATAAACGGCCTGAACAGAAGTAATTGATCCACGTTTGGTAGAAGTAATTCTCTCCTGCATCAGTCCCATCTCTGTGGCTAATGTAGGTTGGTAACCCACAGCGGAAGGCATCCTTCCCAATAATGCAGAAACCTCCGATCCGGCCTGTGTAAAACGAAAGATATTGTCGATAAAAAATAAAATATCACGCCCCCCATTTGGATCACTCAAATCACCATCACGGTAATATTCGGCAACAGTCAAACCTGACAACGCTACCCGTGCTCGCGCCCCAGGTGGTTCATTCATTTGACCAAATACCAAGGTTGCCTGTGATTTTGCCAGTTCCTTCTTATCTACTTTTGAAAGATCCCAACCGCCTTCTTCCATATCCTTCTTAAACTCCTCACCATACAGGATCACATTTGATTCAATCATTTCGCGCAGGAGGTCATTTCCTTCTCTGGTACGCTCACCTACTCCCGCAAATACGGAAATCCCTTCATAACCTTTGGCAATATTATTGATCAACTCCATGATCAAAACGGTCTTCCCTACTCCAGCTCCTCCAAATAACCCGATTTTACCTCCCTTGGGATAGGGCTCAATCAAATCAATCACCTTAATGCCTGTATAGAGTACTTCGGTTTCTGTAGACAGATTCTCATAGGTTGGCGGTTGACGGTGTATGGGGTATCTTGCACTGTCACTATTTATCTTTCCAATACCATCGATGGCCTCCCCAATCACATTAAAAAGACGACCTCTAATTTGCTCACCGGTGGGCATGGCAATAGGCTGGCCAGTATCGGTCACCTTGGTACCACGGGTTAGGCCATCAGTGGCATCCATGGCAATAGCCCGGACACTGTCTTCACCCAGGTGCTGCTGACATTCAAGAACGAGGTTTTCACCATTGTCCCGATTTACAACCAAGGCGTTGAAAATTTCGGGCAAAACAGCACCTTCATCCGTAAAGGAGACGTCCACGACCGGCCCAATCACTTGCTTAACTCTACCTATATTTGACATATATCTTTTGAAGAATTTTACTGGCTCTGAAAATCGCTGCAAAGATAGTTTTTTTAGTAAATAATCAAACTTGGTCACAGAAAGTTGAAGGCTTGTTAGAGGCTGGAAAAACTTCACTAAGTCCTACCTAATAAGGGAAGTTTAAGATGGAGGAAGAGACCGTCAGAAACATCGATCTCAATCAAGTATCATATTTGCTCGAACAGATGCTCCTGCACGGAAGATTAGAGGGTCAATCATTAGAAAATACCATCGAATTCTTAAGGCAAAATGGCATAGAGAGCAGCGGCAAATCTGTAGACCTAGTTTGGAAAGCCATTACACTCTACCAGACCCTAGCAAAGATTTGCCCTGTGGAATATGCTTCAGCTTTGCAGCCATCTATCGAACCAGATGAGGTAGTACAAGATTTCTGCACTCATAAGGTAACTCCAGCTGTCATTGAGATGATCGATGATAAAGATTGGGAAGGGCTGCAGGAGGTATTCTTGCTATTGCGTAGAAATCACCTACTTATTCATCCGCTAACACTACCTAAGATTCTATCGGTATGTCATAAAGAATTTCATCTTTGGCCGCACCTGAAATATATTCTTGGCCACAGATCTCTATGGCTCTCTTTGCAAAGAGAAGAATGGCAGTGGTGGTATAATCTCCATCACGATACTTTAGAAATTCAAGGATTATCCCTGCACCAAGCGATATGGAATCGAATCATAGGAAAGCCCATTGATCCGGTGTTGGTCGCTAAGTGGGAAAGACCAAACCAAGTGATCCTATTGAAATTGATTTCACAAAATTCTGACATAGCAGACCTCCCCTTGATCGTGCATCTCTCTGACAATGGCCGCTTTCAGAAGGTAAGACAAATGGCAACAGATTTGCTCTCAAAATGGTATGGATCTCCTACCAATCTTCAGTTCATTCGATTTGGTCAAGCTTTCATGAAAAAGGCCGTGACGAGAAGAAATAATCAGCTTCTATTTAGGCCTGATACACCTCGACCGATCGAATGGCTCCCCATTACCCTGGACGACATAACGTTATATCGCCATGAATTTAGCAATCCCCTCTACCGAGCACTATCTCTGGTACCTGCCCAATTGCTCTATGATCACATAGCGGACGTACTAGAAAGAATCATGCTGGAAATGATGTATTCAAAGTCCTGGGAACGGCTGGCACAATCTATTATTTTCAGTTTGAGTTCCTTTCGCAATGATTCCTGGTCATCTTCACTATTGAAAGCTTTTTTCGACAGCTATCCTGATGGCAATACCATCGTACTGAATATCGCCCCACTAATCCGACGGCTGCCATCTAATATGATTGAAAGTTTGGTACTACAGATTTTGAAGGACGATGATGAATTTATGCTGGAAAAATTGTCGCTGATCCTGAGGTCTATCCAGGCCTATCTGGGACCAGCTGTTTCCCGAGGCATATGTGAAGTTTACATTAAGCAAGTGGAGTTGGGTTTAAGTCATACGGATAAGAAACACGTCCGGACCAGTCTACTCAATCTGGCTCGATGGTTAGACCCAAAGTCAGTTTTGATTCTCAAGAAAATCTGGCCTTATGAAGCACTTCATTTTACGGATTTAAAGGAGGATTTTTGGTCATGGAGAAACACCCTGGAGCAGCGGTATGAAATGTTTCTATATATTTCCAACAGCAATGAATAAATCAAAGTACATCCGTCATTTTGCAGAGGAAAAGGATGCAGCGGAGTTGAAAGCATTGATCAAGGATGATCAGGGCAAGAAACCTACCAATTGGAAAATGTCCCCTGCACAGGTTCTACTGTATATCATAGGTGGCAAAACCAAGTCGGGAACACCTATCTCGCCGAAATATTTTGGACAGCAGCGACTTATTGAAATTGCCATTGCCACGCTTTTGACCGATAGGGCACTGCTTCTGGTTGGTGTGCCTGGCACCGCCAAAACTTGGCTCAGTGAACATTTAGCTGCAGCCATCAGTGGCACATCAAAGTGGTTGGTTCAGGGTACTTCTGGTACAAGTGAAGATGCCATTCGTTACGGTTGGAACTATGCCAAACTTCTTCAAGATGGGCCCTCAGAATCGGCCATGATACCAAGTCCAGTGATGCAGGCCATGACCAGGGGGCAGATTGCAAGAATTGAAGAGCTCACCCGTATTCCTTCAGATATCCAAGATGCATTGATCACAACTTTATCTGAGAAAAGTCTACCAGTACCGGAGTTGACCATAGAGGTGCGGGCGCAACATGGATTCAATATCATCGCGACTGCTAATGATCGTGATAAAGGGATTCATGACCTATCCAGTGCACTGCAGAGACGGTTTAATACCGTCAGGCTTCCTTTGCCCGCAACTCTAGATGAAGAAACAGACATAGTAAAGTATCGAGTGGAACAAATGACTAAACCAGTCACTGGGAAAGGATCCGAAATGGGAGTGGAAGATATTCGGAGACTGGTTCTACTCTTTCGAGAATTGAGAAGTGGTCAAACCGATGATGGAGAAGTAAAGCTTAAAACTCCCTCAGCAACCCTAAGCACTGCCGAAGCGATATCAGCAGTGACCAGCAGCCAAAACTTATGTACGCATTTTGCTCCTAGCTATGGAAAAAACTTTGAGCAAGCTATGGCCGAGAGTATTCTCAGTGCAGTAGTTAAAGATGAAAAGAACGACCTGATCGTCTTTGAGGAGTATATGGAGACGGTCATGCGAAATCGGAAAGGTTGGAAAAAACTCTACGAAGCTTGCAAAGCATCTTTTCATGCCCAGTGAAGCTGGCTACCAAATTTATGGTATTAGACACCATGGGGCAGGTTCGGCACGTAACTTATTACGGGCTTTAGAGTTGCAAAAACCAACGGGCATTCTGCTAGAGTGTCCTGCAGATTGCCAACACCTTTTCCCCTATGTGGATCAACAGCTGCTCAAACCGCCGGTCGCCATTATGGTTTATGATAAGTCCAATCTAAATCGATATGCCTACTATCCTTTCGCCAGTTTTTCGCCAGAGTGGGTTGCCATGCAGTATGCTGCAGACCGTAATATACCTGTCACCTTCTTTGATTTGCCTCAATACTTTTCCTTTGCTTTGAAGTCCAAGGATCAGATATCCAAGAAAGTAAAGAACCCTGTGACTGACCCTTTTACTATCATGGCTCAACTCGCTGGATTTGACGATACTGAACGATGGTGGGAAGCCTATATCGAGGATCAGCCTACTGCGCCCGAGATTTTTCAAGTGATTTTAGAGCTGATGTCAGAGATGAGATCTACCAGCCCTGAGATCAGCAGCAGTAATCTGATTAGAGAAGCCTTCATGCGACAACAAATCAGGGCAAAGAAGAAGCTAGGTGTAGATAACATGGCCGTAGTATGTGGTGCCTGGCACTCACCGGCTCTAACAAATCTCGACAAACCTACCACCAGCGACGACCGTAAGACATTGCAATCACTTCGCAAGGTACCTACGCAAAGTACCTGGGTACCCTGGTCTTATCATCGGATTGCACGTCACAGTGGATACGAATCGGGGGTAATTTCTCCCTATTGGTACGAGGCATTGTTTACAAAACCTGACACAGCCATTTTTCAGTGGATGAGCAGGGCATCACTTATGCTTAAAGATTGGGGCATTCCGGTCTCTCCAGCTCATAATATTGAGGCTAGCAGACTAGCCCAAACTCTAGCATCTCTTAGAGCGCACTCAAAACCGGGTATTACTGAGCTGTTTGATGCTGTGACCACTGTATACTGTAGTGGAGATCGAAAATTAATTGATCATTTGGAGAAGGAATTGTTGGAGGGCAGTAAAGTCGGAGTAGTATCTGATGAGATACCGACTGTACCCTTAAAAAAGGATATAGAAATCCAAATTAAAAAAGCACGTCTTGGCCGAGATTGGAAAAAACAAGGTGTGATCAAAAAGAAACTTGACCTCAGGAAAAACAACCATCTCCTGGCCAGCAGGCTCCTTCACCAGCTGTTGTTATTGGATATTCCTTGGGGTGAGGAGCAAGAGATCGATCACAATCCGCTGGGAACATTCCACGAGTATTGGGACCTCCTATGGTATCCTGATTACGAGATTAAAATTATTGAAGCAAGTATGTGGGGAAACACTGTCGCTGAGGCGGCAAGTAACTATGTATTAAACCTGATTGCAGCTGAAGACAATTTCAAAAGTCTTGGAGACTTACTATACCGCATACTCCATGCCCATCTACCACATCTGGTCGAACCTGTGAGCAGCAAAATACGTCAGGTGGGAAATCTTTCGGATGATGCACATCTTCTCATGATGTTAATCCCGCCTTTGATATGGTCTGAACGTTATGGAGACACAGCACAATTGAAAACCACAGCTGTAACCTCATTACTTCAAGAATTGATTCCTCGGCTGTGCATTTTATTTCCCTCTCAAGCACAAAATATCTCCGAAGATCGAGCACAAGATCTTTTTCATGGCATGCATCAAGTACATCAATCCATGCAACTGACCAGAAAATTCCCGAATCAGAAGAACTGGCTGGAAGCTTTGCACAACATCATTAAGAATCCATTGAGTCACCCTCTAATCAAAGGCGGATGTCTACGTATTTTATATCTGAAGAACTACCTTGTCGAAGCAGACCTCCTGAAAAAGCTTCACTATGAGGTGTCCAATTTCAGCGATTCACTTTCTCCCGCTCAATTTATGGAAGGATTTCTCTCAGGAGCAGGCTGGCTGCTTATACACCGTCCAGCGCTCTATCAAGTAGTAGACGAATGGCTCACGTCACAAGGGGACGACCAATTCGAACAAACACTGCCCATCCTTCGTCGAACCTTGTCAACCTTTTCTGATTCTGAGAAGCAAGCGATTTATCAACTCATCGACAAACCAGGCACAGTAAAGCTGTCTTTTCAACCCTTAGATCAGCGACGGCAGGGCATTATCCTTAGTGGAATGAAACCACTGTTAAAAACGTAAGATCAATTCGAGCTTTGTAAAACTCGCCACTGCCAGTAGATTAAGAGCAGGCATCAAAGGCACCTCAATTATGGTTTCACGTAAATAGGAGAAACGAATACTCACTAAATTCTGACATCTGCCTAAGTGATTTGAGTTCTTCCTCTCGACAAAAATACTGATCAATCCGTTTGGAGTGGGAGATTTGTCAATGGCAAAGTAATGCTACGACCACAATGTTTCTAAGGATTAAGACAGCCATCAATTCATCATCTTGTACATATTATCGAGTAGAGAGAAGTAAGATAAACTTTTAGACCTGCAAACTGCAAAGGAGTATATCTTACTTCGCCCTCTCACACCACCGGACATACGGTTCACGTATCACGGCGGTTCTTAGAGTAATTTGGTAATGGATGGAATCGACTGTGCAGCAGGTGCAATGACGCGAGTCCAACTGTATCAAAGTAATGTTTCGGATATGCAGCATTCATATGGCTTGCACCCGAATTCCACCAGGCTCTGCGCTGATTAAACGATGACATCACCGCTCTTTCCTCGCTAAGTCCTCGGGATATCAGAGCGCTCTTTCTCGTCCAATTCCGCTTCATCTGACGCCATTTAATCTTCCTCAAGTGGCGCCGTATCCAGCCATCCAATTCCTTCGTGAATCCTCTCACTTCACTGAGCGAAAAGTAACTCATCCACCCAGCCAATAGTGGGTTGAGGTTCTCTTTCACGAAGCGCTCAAGGTTCCTGCCCCTCCCCATTCTCATCCGTACCTTAACCTTGTTCTTGAATCGCTTGATACTCGATTTGGCAACCTTAAACTTCACCGGGTTGTTGCTTGTAAAACTATAACCCAGCAGCTTACGATTCCATGGTCGATCCAGGGTGCTCTTCTCTCCATTGACTTTTAGCTTTAGCTTCTGCTCAATGAAGCCCTTTAGGCTTTCCATTACTCGTTCTCCTGAGCGTTTGGTCTTCACCTATATCTGAAAATCATCCGCATATCGTACAAAGTAATGCCCCCGCTTCTCCAACTCTTTATCTAACTCGTCCAACACAATGTTTGATAACAATGGTGATAACGGGCTGCCTTGTGGGGTCCCTTTCTTCCGAATTTGTTCCATGCCGTTCACCATCATCCCACTTCGCAGATACCGCTCTATCAGATGGATTACGCGTCGATCCGATATCCGATTGCTCAGCTTACTTAGTAGGCGTTGATGGTTTACTTCATCGAAAAACTTCGCAAGGTCCATATCTACAACCCATCTTCGTCCTGTGTTAATATGATCCCGGGCTGTACGTAGCGCCTGATGGGCACTACGCCCTACTCGAAAACCATAACTCCATTCCGAAAATTCTGCGTCGTAATATGGACTCAGTACTTGGTGTATGCCTTGTTGTATCATCCGGTCTACCACTGTCGGTATGCCTAGCATCCGAACTCCACCTCCCGGCTTTGGTATCTCTACCATCCGCACCCGTTGGGGGTAGTAGCTGTCTGTCAACAAGGACGCTTTGATCCCTGACCAATGCTTATCTAGATGCGGCTTTAGTCCCTCCACAGTCATGCCATCTATGCCACCACTGCCTTGGTTATTGTACACTCGCATATAAGCTTCGATCATGTTCCCACGACTGACTATTTGCTCCATTAGCTCAGTCGGCAGCTCGCTCTTGGCTTTATTATTCCCCGGTCCGTTTGTCGCTCTCATCGGTTATCTCTTGCTTTCCGAGCCGTACCTCCCCAATGAGACCATTCCATCCCAGAAATGGCTCCTGCTACTCCTAATCGTACCGTTAATGATAATTCCATAAGCGTCTTAACTCTAAGTTCGGCCCTTCACACTGCCAGTCTCAATGCTACTATGGCCTCGGCTGACTTCTGCTGGCTCAACTTTGTGTCTCCACTCAGCTTGTGGTATAAGTCCGTATCCTTCTCGGATAAGCTTCCTAAATGATCCACTTGCCAACAGATCTCCCCGGGTAATGCGCAAATACCTTCACATTTATGCCTGCCACATATACATAATCACCTCCTGTGCAAGTATTGGACTTTAGAGATATAGGCCTCCTCATCCGGTGACAATGCCTAACTATGTGATTCCTGTTCGTCAGGCCAATGCTTTGCCTTCGGCTTCCTCCAACCATATCCTCGCAGATATAATCTTGCCGTTCAGCTAATGCTTCCCCTTGCCGGGTGCATAGAGGACTTTCACCTCCAAGTATTTGCGCCCTGCCGGGCGCACCTAAGAAAGGAAGGCAACAAAGGCATTGCCTTCCTATTTAACCAGATAGAATAATGCTGAATGGAGTTGCTTAAACTACTGACTCACGATCACCCTACGAGTTTTCACCTGACCTTCGGAAGTTTTTAAGGTCAACATAAGTATACCAGGTGAAGCAACTTTTTCCTTTAGATCAATCCTAATACCTTGCTGATCTTTGATCGGAAAAACAGCAATGCGATTACCTAAGATATCCGATAGAAATAAATTACCGGTGACCACTTCCTGGGAAAAATTGACCAATAATTGATTGACAGCCGGATTTGGGAAAACCGAAATCAGCAATTCTTCTTCTGAAGCCAATGATCCCGACAGACCAGATGGTACAACACAGGCAGTAGCATCGCTAAGTGAAACATTGAGATTTTGGCTATTTGCTCCCTCATTATATCCGTCGGAAAGCTCTACACGAAGACTGACTACCGTACCGGGAATAAGGACATCAGCACCAGTATTTTGATCACCTCGAAGGACATCGACAACTTGCTCACCAGTACCGTCATCATAATAGACGGTGGCCACTTCGATGTACCTTTGTTTGGGATTGCCGCTGGTTTTGGCACTTAGATCCGATATTGAAAACGAGACCTCTGAACTGTTTGCCGGAAAGGTGAGGAGACTGGCACTTGATCCTGGGCCTGAGTGGTCGAGTGAAGCGGGATCGAAACCCAGGGTGATCTGATCCAGGTTTGGACATGGATCATTTTCGTCACATACACCGTCTCCATCCGAATCAACACAAGGATTTCCAGAAGCGCAATAAGTAACTTCAGTAAGGTCAATCGATTGTCCTTGACTATTTCCATCATATCCATCTTGCAATGTCACGGTGATGGAGTTGACGATATCCTGTATAGAAACAGTAACACTACTAACTGCTGATCCACTAAAGGTACCGTAACTTTGGTTTGCTCCATCTCCATCAATATAGGTGACCATCACCACATCCTCATATCTCCGCGTCGGATTGCCATTGAGTACAGCATCTAGACCAGATATGGTAAAAGATGCATCCTTGCTGTCTAAATCTAGGACTACACTGGTGGAACTGGTTCCGCTGCCACTGTGATTAAGAGGATGAGCAGTAAATGAAACTGTCTTCTGGGAACAGTCACAAAAATCTGGAACGCCGTCATTATCCGAATCAATATTGTCATCCCCTCCTTCACAGATATCCTCACTATCACATACACCGTCACCGTCACTATCAGTAAAAGTTCCAGAGCATTGGCAATCTACATCGAGCAAATCCCCAATGGTGCAACCATCACCATCATCACAAGGGGCTCCTGGGTAAGCGAGGTCGTTATTGTCATCACAATCCGTGTTGTCCTCGACGTAACCCGCTGGCTGCGAGCAATCCTCGACAGATTGGTTGGGATCTCCAAAACCATCTCCATCTGCATCGGCGTAGAATACCAGCGTCTCCACGACCGTAAAACTGGAGTTTCGACTGTCATTAGCTGGATCATGATCAGCAGTACCATTTGGGTTGGATGTTGCTGCTGTGAAGGTATGAGGACCGGGTGCAACCATAATCACAGGGAGGATCACTTCCTCAGATGCCCCGGAAGCCAATGATCCGGTCCAACTAAAATTATTTTCGCTGCCATTGTCTATCCGGTAGATAATGTCGACACTAGACAGTGTTTCTGTACCCGCATTGGTTAGGGTGAGGCTTGGAATGATCTCAGCTGAAGCACAAATCTCACCAGAAGGAATTTCAATTGCTGAAATAGCCGCATCAACGCTTGGGCCAGTACTACACGGTGTGAGGCAGCTGGCATTGTATACGCGATCCCGAATTAAATCTCCCGGCTGCGGACCGAATCCTAAATTAAAATCGATGCCCACCCCCTGTACCAGGTGGCAGTAGCTCATGATCGTTCCTTTACTGGGAATGGGTCCTGGACAACCTCCGTATCCCAAGGACGAACCGCAGCCATCGATGGCGGTGTTGTTGCCGTTCCAGGCACATGCATGGGTATGTGGAGAACCGAAATTATGGCCTATTTCGTGGGTCAATACTTCAATAGTCCAACTGTAGGTCGGCACATTGTTAAAAGTGTTGTTGATGTCGCTATAGCCTACAGCGAAAGATTTACTACACAAGGCATCCACATAAGCGATGCCACCACTGCCTTTATTTCCCACCAGATGTGCCACATCACCATTATATTGCCCTGAAAGTCTGGTCTTGAATTGATTTAAATAGTCAGCAGTGCTGGGACCAACGTAGGGGTCTTCGACATCCCATACGAACAACTCGCCTACTTGAAAATTTATGGCCTCATTGGCATACAAAATGGCTACTTGGTTGAAGGCAGCCATCACATAGTCAGCGGCTGGCTGAGCACCTCCCTTGTTTACCACAATGTCATGATCCACCTCGACGTATAAGTTTACACAATTATCGGCATTGGCTGTCAGAAGACCACGTCTGCCGTCTTCATCCGGTGGGCCAACGTAATGCAGTGAGTCGTCGACAAAACAGTCGAAAGGATTGTCAACTTTCATGTCTTTCTCCTTGAAAACCAGATAGCGATATGAGCCTTCTTCCTTAACTAGGTTATAGACTTCTCCTCCATATGAGATCAAACCGGAGAGTTGTCCATCATAGATCGAAATGGCCGACATAGATCTCTCTACATCATGCACTACTCCCCAATAGAAGAGCTGATTCTCCTGTGGTAACTGCGACCCTGAAGCCAGATTAATTCTAAAGTTTTCAGAAACAAAGTTTACTTGAATCAAGTCTAATTGGATGGACCCTTCGGAAGTAGGAATCTTTATTTGGATCGCTTGATGTCCCTGGCTCATCATATTGCCTAGTACCTCCGAGTCAAGATCTAAAACATCGCTTTTGGTAAGGATCTCGTTTATTTGATCACTATTCCTGGAATGGTTCTCACTTAGGCTGAAAAGGTCATAAGATTGAAATCCATCCACAGCTTGTGATTGAACTTTTTTCGCAATAAGCGCTTGTGCACCTAGTTGGAGGCTACAAGCAAAGAAACAGATCAGGATCGCGGTAGAACTTCTTCTATTCATGTGATAGATTTACGTTTGGTTAAAAAATTAGTACACCCGTTTTGAGGGTCCGATCCAGAAAAAAATAGAAGAATGTATCGCAAAGAATTTTGCGCGTGTGATATTGCTAAAACGGAGTCAATAATGACTTATTGCTTCAATTACGGATTAATCCATACATAGAAAAAATCGGCATTTTTTATT
This sequence comes from Saprospiraceae bacterium, assembly GCA_965223105.1. Lineage (GTDB taxonomy): Bacteria > Bacteroidota > Bacteroidia > Chitinophagales > Saprospiraceae > JABDMH01. Next base: position 6,017,689 of record OZ244987.1, read on the forward strand.
TACCGGATTGCCAATTTTAGTAAGGACATCAATTCAAACTCCAGGATTCCCGTAGATATCCAAGATCTCCTGCTGTTTGCATCTGGTGGATTGGAATCTTGAATGTTCTATCCAAATCGAACTCCAGTATTCCTAGGCTCCAGGTCTCTTGCCGTTGAATCTTGTGGATTGGATCTTGGATTTTCGGTAGGCTCCGGGATCTCTTGCCCAGCGCATCAACTACTCCTCCTCATCTTGAGAATGGCTGGATGGAAGTGTCAACCAAAAATTATTTGCACCTTCTCCTTGTACGAGTACCAACATTTGTTGGCTAAGGAGCTCAAGCATACCCAGAAATGTAACGATGGCGTGTATACGATTTTCGAGCTGAAGGAACAGGTCCTCAAAAGGAGTCAAGGTACCCTCACGAACTTGGCTGAATAGATATTTTTGCTGATTTTGTATGGTATATTCGTATCGGGCAATGGTATGAGCAACCGTCTTTTTCTCGGCTAACCTCTCCATGACCTTTTCAAACGTTCGCAGAAGCTTAAACAGGGTGATGGATTCCAATTCAACATCCACAAGTGCAGTCTCCGCAATTCTTCGGAGATCGAGTTTACTAATGCCCCTTTTAAATTTTTCTGATCGTTCTTTTTCTAAAGCACGGAAATCATCAAGGGTCTCTTTGTAACGTTTATACTCAAGTAATTTTTGCACCAGCTCTTCGCGCGGGTCGATTTCATTGCCTTCTTCATCAACCGTTTTGCGAGGCAGCAGCATTCTTGCCTTGATACGCATCAAAGTGGCCGCCACTACGATAAACTCACTGGCCAGGTCAATGTTAAAGGCATCCATTTGACGGATGTATTCCAAGAAATCATCAGTGATCTTGGCAATCGGAATGTTGTTGATATCCAATTCATCCCGCTCGATAAAGAACAACAGTAAATCAAACGGACCCTCAAACTGAGGAAGTTTAATGGTGTAAGTTGTGTAGTTTTGATCACTCATCACATCACAAAAGTAAGTAAAACCTGTACAGGAGAAATGTGCTCCAAAAAAAAATCAGGCATACTCTACCTCGTGCCCACAGCCATTGACTCCGGTGGTGAACAAACCCTATCACCTCAGAGCCTTGAAGCGGTTAGGTCTTGTAATTTTTATTTGTTGGAATCCCGGAAGGTAGGGATTAGACACATCAAAGCCATGGTACCCAGCAAAGATTTACAATCCTGTCAGATAGAGGTCCTCAACAAGCACACTCGTCCGGAAGATTACCCCAACCTTCTTGAGCCCCTCATTAATGGTGATGATATTTGCCTAATCTCCGACAGTGGTTGCCCAAATGTCGCAGATCCGGGCGCTCCCTTAATTCTAGCCGCACACAGTCAAAAGATCTCGATTCGCCCTTTGGCTGGACCTTCATCAGTCTTACTGGCACTCATGGCCTCTGGGTTAACGGGTCAAAGGTTTACTTTTCATGGTTATCTTTCACCTAACACCACTGAACTTCGAAGAGATCTGAAAGGCTTAGAACGAGAAGCAAGACGAGGTTATACCCAGATCTTTATGGAAACACCCTACCGATCGGGAAAAGTGGCGAATGCTGTACTGAAACTCAGCAACGACACCCTCTTTTGTATTGCCGCCAATCTGACTGGAGATGACGAGTACATTAAGACGATGACGGTCGAAAATTGGCGCAAGGAAAAAATACCAGATCTACAGGGCCAACCCTGTATCTTTCTGTTGGGTTAGTTTTACTACTGCCTTGCTCTCTATTTCTCTTTGACTCCCTGCGCATGTACAGCGGCTATCCCTACCATATCGACAATCTGTCTGACCGTAGCACCCAGCTGCAGTACGTGCACGGGTTTCTTTAGACCCAGCAAGATGGGTCCAATAATTGGCATCTGAAATACTTCACCAAGAAGATTGTAGGCGATATTGGCCGACGATAGATTTGGGAATATCAATGTGTTTGCCCGATGACCGGCCAATTTCGAAAAAGGATGAAGCTTTTCAAGTAATTGGGTGTTGAAGGCCATGTGAGCCTGCATTTCACCATCAACGATCCAATTGGGGTGTCGGTCATGCAAGATCTGGGTAGCCTCACGCATCAGCGAGGCAGACTCGCCTTTTGGTACTGAGCCAAAATTGGAATAAGTTACTAAGGCAATTTTGGGTTCAATATTAAAAGTACGTACCTGGCCTTCTACCAATTCAGTAATATTGGCAATATCTGTAGCGGTGAGATGATGATTGACCGTTGTATCCGCAAGGAACAAAGGACCGGACTTGGTGATGACAATATGCAATCCAGCCACCTTTTTCACTTCCGGACGAGGACCAATGATTTGCAGTGCCGGTCGAAGAGTATCGGGATAAGTATGCGAAAGTCCGCCAATCATTGCATCTGCGGCGTTTGATTCAACCATCATGACACCATAGTAGTTTTGGTCTCGCATTTTCTCCGAGGCTTCAGTCATGGTGATGCCCTTCCGTTTGCGTTGGTCATAAAAGATCTGACAATAGGACTGAAAAATGGCCTGCTCGTCTTCGTTCTGTGGTTGTTCTGGATCGATAATGGGGATGCCTGGGAGCTCAATGTCATGCTCACTAAGGATCGTCCTAATCTTCTCATGATTGCCGAGAAGGATCGGTCTAGCAATCCCTTCTTCCATGACTTGCTTTACTGCTTTAAGCACTGTTTGATTTTCTGCATCGGCAAAGACTACTCGCTGAGGATCTTGCCTAGCTTTGGTTTCGACCACTTTGGAAAGAGAGGTATCATTACCCAGACGTTTGGAAAGATCAACTTTGTAGGCTGACCAGTCTGAAATGGGATGAGTGGCAACCCCAGAATCCATCGCTGCTTTGGCAACCGCAGGAGCCACCGCAGTGATCAGGCGTGGGTCTACCGGTTTTGGAATAATATAGTCCTTTCCGAATTTGAGATTCTGGTTATTGTAGGCGAGGGTGACAATATCTGGGACCACTTTCTTGGCTAAGTCAGCCAGGGCATTAACCGCCGCCAATTTCATAGCCTCATTAATTTCTGTCGCCCTCACGTCAAGAGCACCACGGAAGATGAAGGGGAATCCAAGAACATTATTGACTTGATTGGGATAATCCGATCTGCCCGTGGCCATGATGCAGTCTGGTCTTGCCATTGTAGCTTCCTCATAGGAAATCTCGGGAGTGGGATTGGCCATGGCAAAGATGATGCACTGATCAGCCATTTTCTTGATCATATCCTGAGTGAGGATATCTCCCTTTGACAATCCGATAAACACATCAGCTCCTTCCAAGATTTGTGGCAAGGTAGTTCCCACGGGTACACTATTGTTGGTGAATTCTGCCTTTTTCCCATCCAGATCGTTTCTACTGGGATGAATCAGGCCCTTGCTATCATACATGTAAATATTCCTTTTCAGAGCTCCTAGTGATACATAGAGACGGGTACATGAGATGGCTGAAGCACCCGCACCACTCACGACGATCTTGACTTCACTCATCGATTTGTCGACCAATTCCAGGGCATTGAGAAGAGCCGCACCACTGATGATGGCAGTGCCATGTTGATCGTCATGCATGACGGGTATATTCAGTTCCTTCTTCAGCCGTTCTTCAATCTCAAAGCACTCAGGAGCAGAAATGTCCTCTAAGTTGATGCCACCGAAGGTAGGTTCAAGGATCTTGACCGTCCTGACAAATTCATCAACATCACGGGTATTGAGTTCAAGATCAAAACAATCGATGTCAGCATAGATCTTAAACAAGAGCCCTTTGCCTTCCATGACGGGTTTGCTGGCCTGAGGTCCAATGTCACCAAGACCTAGCACAGCTGTACCATTACTTATGACAGCCACCAGATTTCCCTTAGTGGTATAGCGGTAAGCATCTTCCGGTTTATCAGCTATGGCCAGGCAAGGGTCTGCAACTCCCGGAGAATACGCCAAGGATAAGTCGCGTTGATTGGAAGTCTCTTTGGTAGGAATCACTTCGACCTTTCCTGGCCTACCTTTGGCGTGATAATATAGGGCTTCATCCCTCAAATTTTTTTCCATTCTCTATTGGTTTTTATCGTGTAATAGGGATATCATTTCGAGAGCAGGCCGCAAAATAATAAAACTATTATGCCTCAGTTAAGGCATATTGAATTTCCAACCTAAGTTTCTATAAAAGATCCGAGAATATTTGTGCACATCATCTGAGTAAAGAAATCAAGCTGTGAAAAGTAAGAAATGGAAGCCACTTCAACAGAAGTTAGTTTTTACGCTTGAACAATTTGTTGACATCTTCTTTCGAAGGGTATGGTGCACGAGTCAACGGCCGTGGAGAAACATTCGCACCATCTGGCAATTTAATTTTGGCTCTGGGATCTTCATAACGCGGATCATCCTTCATAGGCAACCGGTCAATCTTTAATACTTCTATACTGGGAAAATCAAACTCCACGACCACTTTTCCTTCTATTAAGTAGCATCCAGGACCCTTAAAGGGCCACTTTAAAAGGACATCAGGAAAATGAGTCGTATCAAAAAATTTACCCTCTTCATCTACCCATGTGCCAAAATTCATATGGCCACGATTGGTTGGCACATCTTTGCGAGCTATTAGATAACCCACCATCCGCACAATTCTATTTTTTCTTTGCAATAAATCCCTCACCATGGTGTTGCCCCGGTATGAAGTCTTCAACAATTCAAAAGGATCATGACTAACTGGGAAACCCAACAATTCTATCTCATCAAAGGCATCTTCATAGGAATTTCTTTCCAATTTTGGAAAATTCCACTTTTTAGGAGGAACACTGAAAAGTTTTCCAGTCTGCATTTTCTGACCTTTCATCTTCTTATTAAAAAGCATTTTCGCTTCAAGCACCAGTTCGTTCTTCATCTTTCCACTAAATCGAAAAGCTCCTGAAAAAATCAACAGTTCCAAATGTTCCACTCCGATTGGAATTCGTTCTGTAAACTCAAACAGGGACTCAAAGAGTCCACCTCGATTTCTTTCAGCCACAATCTGTTCTGCCATGGATAGGTTAAAACCTTCAATAGATGTAAAACCAATATAGATTTCATTATCGATCAATCTCGCCAAGATATCACTCTGATTTACACAAGGTTGGCGGATGAAAGATCCATGCATTTTTGCTTCATGAAAATAAACTTCCTTTCGATAAAATCCACCAAAGTTATTTATTGCTGAAACCATGAAGTGCAATGGATAATGTATCTTTAAATATAATGCGAGGTAAGATTCAACCGCATAACTAGCTGAATGTGATTTACAAAACGAAAATCCAGCAAAAGATTCAATCTGTCTAAATACTTCTTGAGTAAGTTCATCATCATATCCTTTTTTCTTACAATTTTCGAAAAATCTAGCTTTAACTTTCTGAAGTTCCTTAGCTGACCTAGTTTTTCCAGACATTCCTCTACGTAATATATCTGCATCTGACATATCCAATCCCCCAAAGTAGTGAGCTATTTTAATCACATCCTCTTGATAAACCATTACTCCATAGGTGTCTCCTAAATGCTCCTTAAATACGGGATGAAAATATTCGAACTCATCAGGATTATTGTGGCGATACTGAAATTCTCTAAGCATACCAGATTTCGCAACTCCAGGTCGTATCACACTGGACGCAGCAACCAGGGTGTTGTAATTATTGGCCTTCAGTCTCCTCAAAAGACCCCTCATGGCCGGAGACTCAACATAAAAACAGCCGATGGTCTCACCTTTGGATAACATCTCATTACACTTGAAATGATCAACATATGATCGTGTATCATTAAAGTCAATCTCATCACCCGTCATTTCACTAACCAAATCTATGGTTGACTTTATGGTACCTAAACCTCTTTGACTGAGAATATCAAATTTTTCAAATCCAATATCTTCAGCGATGTACATGTCAAACTGTGCAGTCCTAAATCCTTTAGGTGGGAAGTTCATTGCAGTGTAATAAGTCAATGGCTTTTCGCTGATTAAAACCCCACATGCATGCATGGAGAGTTGATTGGGGTAAGTGTGCAACATTTTTGCATACTTATGAATTAAATTTACCTCTCTGTTTTTATGATGCAAATTGCTTGGGTTTTTTGAAAGTTCATCAATTTCTGACTTGGGCAATCCCAAAACCTTCCCTAATTCACGATGAATGGACCGGTGTTTAAACGAGCCTATCGTACCACAAAAAGCCGTACAAGCAGGATCAAACCTCTTGAACATATAATCCAAAATTTCATCTCTATCTTTCCAACTCCAATCAATATCAAAATCTGGCGGCACTTTTCGGGCTGGGTTGAGGAATCGCTCAAAGTATAAATTGAGCTCTATCGGACATACATTCGTTATTTTTAGAATATAGGCAACAATTGAATTAGCACCACTACCTCTTCCTACATGATAAAATCCTCTCGACAAACTATACCTTACGATATCCCAAGTACACAAGAAATACCCTCCAAAACCAAGTTTATCAATAATTTCAAGTTCTTTTTCCACCCTCTGCCTGGCTATGGAATGATTTCTTCCATAGCGATACTCAAATCCATCATCAATCAATTTCCGCAATAACTCCTTATCGCCATATCGAGTACCTGTATAAGTTTCTTTATTCTTTGGAGTTAAAAAATCAAATTCAAATTGACAAGATTCAAGTAGCAACTCAGCATTTCTTATAGCTTCAGGAATCATATTGTATTGTGCAATCAATTCATCTGGAGATAACATAATTTCATCCGGGAATGCCTGATCTTCTTTTTGCAACCTCGATAAAATGATATTGTCATTTACACACCGGAGCAATCTATGCAAATTGTATTCGGTTTTGTTTCGAAAAGTGACGGGCTGCATCGCCACCATCCTGTCTTTTCTTTCTTTCAAATCTGAATAAACCACTCGATACCTATCAATAATCCGCACACCGATGTATTCATAATCTCGAAGAATCACAGGTGCATTATCAATCGGATAAATAATATAGACATGGTTACATTCTGGTGCTTCTTCAGGAAGGGAATCCTTACTGACATTGTGATATGTTAAGAATTTATTGATTTCATGAAATCCCTCATTATTTTTTGCCAATGCTATATACAGCAACCGATTGTTTTGCCTAAATTCAACTCCAATAACTGGGTGTATGTTCTTTTCTCTACATGTTTTAATGAAATCAAAAACTCCGGTAGTAACATTAATATCAGTCAAGGCCATAGCCTTGATTTTTAATTTAGCTGCTTGGTCAACCAGGTCTTCGACAGGAATTGTTCCATATCGCAAAGAAAAATAAGAGTGGCAATTGGTATACAATAGTGGAGTGAATTTATAATTATCAACTTTTATATGCCATCGTATGAACAGATTCAAGTGAAGATGCTCGTTGAATGGCATATTTACCAAAACGATTTTTTACTTTATCCATAGCCTGATATAATTTGATCAGGGTAATATCATCAAACAAATTGATCTGATAATTTCCTGGCACAAGTCCAGAAAATTTTACTCCAATCAATCTGATCATCATGCGTCTCTTATACAGACGATCAAAAAGCTCTACTGCCCGCATTATTAATATGTGATCACAGGCAGTGTACGCCAGCTTCGCTTGTTGAGTATGGGTATCAAAATTGGTATACCTGATTTTTACAGCAATGATTGATGTCACTCTAGATTCAGCCCGCAGTTGATAACATAGGTTTTCAACCATCTGAATCAACAATGCTTTTAGCCTCACTACATCCATGCTATCTCTCATGAATGTACGTTCACTTGAAATAGACTTGCGCTCATTGTACTGAATGACAGGTGTGGTATCGGTACCGTTGGCCTTATGATATAAGGAAGTACCATTCTTCCCCAGCAATTGCACCAGTACCTGTTTTGGAATGCTGGCTAAGGTCTCAATCGTACGAATGCCTATTCTAGACAATGTTTTGTACGTTGATGCGCCTACCATAGGTATTTTTTGAATCGACAAGGGATTGAGAAAGGGCTTAACTTCATCAAATTTAATCTGCAATTGCCCCAAGGGCTTTGATTCACCAGTAGCTATCTTGCTGACCGTTTTTGTTGGTGACAGACCAAACGAAATGGGGAGCCCAGTCTCCTTTACAATTTTTTGTTTTAGCTCAGTGGTCCACTTAAAGCATCCAAAATATCGGTCCATTCCTGAGATGTCCATGTAAAATTCATCTATGCTGGCTTTTTCATAAACCGGAGCAGCTTCGGCAATCATTTGAGTAACCTCACTTGATTTCTTGGCATAGACATCCATATCTCCTTTAACCACAATTGCCTGAGGACATAACCGCAATGCCAACTTCATTGGCATGGCTGAATGTACTCCATAGTACCGTGCCTCATAACTGCAAGATGCTACTACTCCTCGATCAGATGAGCCCCCAATGATCACAGGCTTACCCTCAAGATTACTGTCAAGCAAGCGCTGACAGGACACAAAAAAAGTGTCTAAATCCAGGTGAACAATATGCCTGTTTTTGAAATCCATACCATCAAATACACCCCTTAATGAAATCAAGATCGACCAGACTCAATTGGCACATTCCATCCAACCCATGAATTGATCCACCAACATGTTGTCTATTTTAACTATATTTATAGTCTATCCATAATAGACAAATATATATTTTAAATAACTTTTAGTCAACAAAAGTATATTTATAATGGACCATCTTGCCGACAATTTGCGTTTTCTCCGAAAGAGAAAATCAGTCACCCAAGAACAAATAGCCCAGATTCTCGATCTTAAAAAATCTACCTATGCCAGCTATGAAAATGATGATGGCAATACACCCCCCGCCAAGACTCTACTGGCAATCGCTCAATACTTTGAAGTTTCAATGGAAAGTTTGTTTAATATAAACTACTCAGTCCTTGGCAATGAAACACCCATCAGGATCTCTGACCGTGAAATCTATTTTCCAGTCAGCGTAGACCTCACTGGTACGGAATTGATCGATGTCGTCCCTGGCAGCCATCAAGCACAAGCGGGATACATCAGTGATTATTCTGACCCCCAATACATCCAGTCTCTACCGAAAATCAATTGGGACTTTGGCACCTATGAACATGGCACCAAACGCATATTTCAAATCAGCGGTGACAGTATGCTACCTGTACCTTCTCAGTCCTTTGTACTTACGGTGAAAAGGGATTACTCAGAAATAATCAATGATTTTGCCTATATCCTTGTTACTCACCACGACATTCTTTTTAAACGCATTCAGAAAAAGGGACCACAACTCCACTTGCTGTCTGATAACCCCTTGTACACCCCTCAAAATATTGACGCCAACGATGTCAAACAATATTGGCAAGCCATCAAAGTCATCATGGACGTACAGGATCCAGGAGCACCATCATTAGAAGGCCTTTACACCACCTTGGAACAAACCAAAACAACTGTAGAACAAATACTCAAAGAAATACAGCGAAAATAGAGGGCGAATTTTATCGACAAGTATCACTCACAGCCAATGTCCCGTTTAGACAAATCATCGGCATTGGGATAACAATTGCCAGAAGGTAAGGCTGCGGGCATATATCTTTCAACCGAGGGATCCTGCAGTGAAAACCGAAGGAAAGACACCAAATCAGCTTTTTCTTGGTCGGTCAGATGCAATGGTTTAAACTCACTGGCAATTTGACTGTCTGGAACATCTGGATTTTCAGGAATTGCCAAATCAAAATACTCCACTACCTCTTCTAAAGATCGCTTGCTGCTGCCGTGGAAGTAAAATGGTGTGCCCTGGAGATTATATAAAGTGGGTACTTTAAACTTAAACATATCGACCTCGCGACCGGTAAAACCACCTCTACCCAGATTTTTTTTCGCCAGTTCGGGACCTTCATTGAAGGAAATTTGGTCATCGAGATCATTGACACCCAAAGCAAAAAACTTAACCGCACTAAAGGCCGGGCTCGTATGACATGAATAGCAATTTGCTTCATTAAAGAACAATAACGCACCCCGCTTCTCTGCATTTGACATTGCCGAGTGATCACCTTTAAGCCATTTCTGAAATGGTGCTTCGGTGGTTGTCAATGTCCTTAAATAAGCCGATATGGCCAGACTTACCGTAAGATTGGTGTATCGTTCTTCCTCAGGAATGTCAGGAAATGCATCGTCGAAATAGTGCTTGTAGTTCAGCGATTCAGCCAATTCGGCAGTCATCAACAAGCGATGTATCCGCAGTCCTTCAATGTTTTGAGTCTCCAGGCCCTGATATCCAAGGTGGTTTATCTCCGTGGCTGTATCAAAAACACCCCATATGTCTTCAAACCCTGCATTGATGCCGGTAGATCCAAAAGATCCATTCCACAAAGTATTCTCGGCTGAGTAAGCCACATTCAGCACATTAAGAGGCCTAATTCCTTGTACATCCATCTCCTCCTCCTGATAGGCTCTGTGCTTAACCCGGCTTTCTCCCTTAAAGCCAAAACCAAACCCACCTTCACCGATCCCCTGTCTTCGACCTGGCTTGAAATCAGCGGAAGGAACATGGCAACTACTGCAAGAATAGGAGGTTACACCAGCAATATTTTTTGGTACAATGCCCATGCCTGTCTCGTAGAAAAGAAATGAACCCAGTTCTACCTTTTCAGGTGTCAAGGGATTTCTGGGATCTTGTGGCAGGGTCTGTAAATCTCTATGGTCTGCCAGTACATAGTAGTTCATGCTGCCTGAAGGTGATGTGGCCTTCAGCGCTCTTTCCAGCTCTATGTCCAATCGATCTTGTTGGATCGTATCAGCTACACAACCACACAACAAAGCCATTATACTCAATGTCAAGATGTGTAGTTTCTTCATGCGTTCACGGTCATTTTAGGGACACGAAATTTAGTCAATTTCTAGCTACTTTGAAAATCGGTACAGATATTGCTTTAACAGATATAAAGATCTCATCATATCCCAAAAGTATCGAAAAACCATCTATTAAAACGCCCTTGCCTCACATTTAAAGAGTTAAAATTGACCAATTGTCCATACGCAATTCTTAGCAATAATCGTTCCTTTGCAGCAAAATGAAAACAAATTTCGCCATCGTGTCCTACACCAAAGCATGTTTCGTCATTCTAATCACACTGATCCTGGTTTCCCAGGCTTGTGTGTCAGATGAAGTCGAACCACCAGCTCCCTGTCTGCACATAATGACCTATGACAATGGTATCCGTGAAATTATTCGCAATAATTGCAACCTAAGTGGATGTCACGATGGATCAAGCGGAGTGGGCAACTACAACTCTTACAACGGCCTCCAAGGGGTATTATCCAGTGGTGCCTTTAGGCAGGAAGTGGTTATCTCTAGAACCATGCCGCGAAATGGAGATTTAACCACTGAAGAATTCGAGGCACTAAAATGCTGGTCTGAGAATGATTATCCCGAGAATTAGATGACTAACACTATGAAAAGATACCTGCTTTCTTGCTTTTGGGTGCTTCTGAGCTTGCCAATTTTTGCTCAAAGACCTACGGTGATTTTTAAAGACCGGAAGATCATCAATGCACATTCTACAGAGACGCTGCCCAAGCATATATTGGATTTCAGAGTGGCTCACCGCTTTGGAGACCTATTGGGAGACAATGGAGGGTGGCAAACTTTCTACGGCCTGGAATCGGCCCAGGATATTCTCATCGGATTTGATTACGGTGTAACTGACCATCTGACGGCTGGATTAAACCGCACCAAAGGGGCGGGTGCTTTGAGAATGTTGATCAATTCGTACCTCAAATACAAGATTGCAGGGCAAAATAGTGTCCTGGCAAATCCTGTGGCAGTCACCTTTTTAGCCATGAATACTATTTCGACCATGCCTAAGAGCGATGAAACTTCAGCCATCAACAACTTTCCTAAGTTCATTCACCGCATGATACACCACTTCCAAATGATGGTGTCAAAGAAATTTTCTGAAAGGCTTTCGCTACAGTTCAATGTCGGCTTTACCCACCGAAACTTCGTGAACTTAGATGACATCAACTCGGTTTTGAGCGTCGGTGGAGCCGGTAGATTTGCTATTAGCCGGCGACTAGCCGTTCTTTTTGATGCAAACATTCCTATGCGATTTAGGGATGTCGAATTTGACCATACTGTACCGGTTGGAATAGGTTTGGAGTGGACCACCGGTGGAGGGCACGTCTTTCAAGTCAACTTCACCAATGCAAGCGGCCTATCAGAAACCGATTATCTCACCGGTACTCGATCCCGCTGGTCTGACGGACAATTTCGTCTAGGTTTTACCATTTCGAGACAATTTAAAATCTAGATTTGATCATGCCTACCAAAATCTTCTATTTGATCGCCTTCATCTGTCTATTGCTTGCTGGGTATACTACAGAAAACCCTAAAGTTTTACCTAGGGACCACTCGGTTGCCCTCCTGCTCGAAACCCTCGGAGACCAGCCCATGCCCCATAAAGCCAATACACAGCTGCCAGGGGTAAGCATCCAACGAGGCAAAGAACTGGTCATCAATGGCCGCAGCAGGACCGGTGGCATCACCTCAAAGCGACAAAGCCGATATTTCACCTGCATCGCCTGTCACAACATCAAAAGAGAAGATCCTGACTTGGCCAATCCGGACCCACAGCAACGTCTGCTGTATGTGCAAGAGAAATCAATGCCCTACCTCCAAGGAAGTCCTTTATACGGAGTTGTGAATCGCAGTTCTTTCTACAATGGAGACTATGAAAAAAAATATGGGGACCTGGTAGATGCTGCTCGAAAAGATCTGCGCAATGCTATCCAACTTTGTGCAGTGGAATGTAGCCAAGGCCGCAAGCTAGAAGACTTTGAACTCGAGTCGGTATTGGCTTACCTTTGGACCATTGATTTGAAATTAAACGATCTAAACCTCACCACTGCTGAGTTTGAGCTGATTGAAGACGCATTTAACCGGGGCTCAAATCAAAAAAGGGCAATCGAGATCATCAAATCCAAGTATTTAGATCATTCCCCAGCTACATTTGTTGCTCCTCCAACTGATCGCAACTCAGGAGGCAACTACGTTGGAGATCCAAAAAACGGCAAACTGATCTATGCATTGAGTTGCCAGCATTGTCACTATGATCATGATTTTGCCTTCTTAACCCTAAACAACGAGCAACTTACCTTCGAGCACCTTGCCAGAAAAGCACCAACCTACCAACCTGAATCCATTTACCAGGTAATCAGATACGGAACCCAACCCAAAGGTGGAAAGAGAGGATATATGCCTCAATACACATTGGAGAAGATGACGGATAAGCAGTTGGCAGATCTACGAGCTTACATCGACCAGCAAGCCGGGCAAGGTCCCTTATAACTTGACGAATCCAGGCACCTCCCACGCTTCAAAAACCCGAACATCAAGCGTGTCAAAAACCTGAATGTCCTTTGGTCCCTTACCATCTGAGCGATCCCCAGAAAGAAGGATCTTTCCGTAGGTTTGATAATTATCCCAGGGCCAGATACTCCTCGGCTCGCTTTGATCAGCCTCAGGATAGAATGCCCACTGTTTCACTAGATAATCATCCTGATCTACCCAAACTTCATACTTATTTTGTGGCGTTACTCCCACTGCCTCAAAGCGGAGTTCAAGCACAAAGCAACCTCCATGATCAGGAAGCTCTTCTTCTCGCAGCAAAGAAAGGGTAACACCACTGTCCTTGAGTTTAAAAGGCATAACCAACCAATAACTATCATTAATCCAGATTCTTCGTCCTCGATCTAGAAATTGTTTCAAGGAATCGGGATGACTAACCATTTTTCCCTGATGCTGAACCTTGCCACTCTCAGTGTGGATATTCATCAGAATGATCAGGCTATCTTGGGGAGCATCGATCCGTACCTGGCCGGTTTCTTTGTCCCATACCAGATGTCGTCGACCAAAGAAATTCCAACTGATATACCTGGTCTGATCCCAAGCTCTTCTTCCACCCATGGCCTCCATCACCTTGTCGGCAATTTTTACCGCCTCTGGATCGGAATTATAGAGATCAAATCCCGGTGCCGAGGGATTATATATGGGACGTTCACAAGCCCAGACAGCGATCAAACCCAGCATTACAAAGAAGTGAAATCCCTTCATATTTTGATACAGAATGGATGGTGCCCGAAACAGGAGTCGAACCTGCACGCCCTAACGGACACATGGCCCTCAACCATGCCTGTCTACCAATTCCAGCATTCGGGCATCTGGAAGGGACAAAAGTACTGCTTTTAACGGGTTATACAGACCTACACTGTACCATTTTTCATGAGTCCTTGGAAGCAGCACTTGTTGTCAAATCAAGACCGATAGGACCACATTGTAGCGAAAGAGATGTGCTACATTCATTTAAATATTAATTTTATTTTTAATGCGAATTGTGCATTTTTGCCTAGGCTAAGGCATTTGGATGGCCAAAAAGAGAAAACAGAAGCAGAAAAGAAGGAAGAGCTCTTCCTTACGAGACTCACTTAAAGATCGTAGGATCCCCAAGATGATAGCCATTGTAGTCACCCTGATGGCCATCTATCTATTGATCGCATTTGTGTCCTACCTGTACACTTGGAAAGAAGATCAAGACCAGGTGTTTTCAGTAGCCTGGAGTATGTTTTTGGACCAAGAGGTCAGCGTAGAAAACTGGCTGGGCAGATTTGGTGCGATCGTATCCAATGCTTTTTTCTATTGGGGAATTGGACTCTCCTCTTTCATATCCATTTTCGTTCTATGTAAGCTTGCGTATTTGCTCTTTACAGAGAAGTCCCTTCGAGGGTTGATCTCTCCGATCCAATACACGCTGACCTTTGTTCTCTATTGTTCCCCATTGTTAGCATTCCTTATGGGCAGCAGTGGATTCCCCTGGGGAGGTGCATTCGGCACTTATATTGCTGAGTGGTTGATCGATTTTGTGGGACTCGTGGGAACGGCATTGCTGTTTGTGTTTACAGGCTTTGCCTTCATCGTGTGGAATTTTCACCATATCATCCATCGCTCTACCTTTTCATTTCGTTGGCCATCAATTCCTTTGAAAAAATTATTTGTTTTCCCACGTACTTCGGAACAACAGGATATGGAATTGATGGCTGATGATCCGGTTAGTTACTCATCCAAAGATCCTGACTCCAGCTCTGGCAGCAACCAGATGGATGATAAAGCCCTAGTATTTGATTTAGTCAAGAGAGATCAACGGGAAAGCAAGAATACTGGCCGGGCTGAATTAGAGATCAATTTACCAAAAGTGGAGGAGAAGCTCCCGGAACCAGAGGAGGAGTATCAACCAGCGATGCCGGTTAAGGAGCGAGAAAAGCCCGAGCTGATTGTCGAAAAAGAAAACAAAATCCACTTAGAGCCCTATGATCCTACCGATGAACTCTCCATGTACGAAAGACCCCGCCTAAGTCTACTCAACGACTACTCTGACCAAAATGTCCAGATTGATCGAGAAGAGCTGGAGCAAAATAAAGATCAAATTATCAATACACTCCTCCATTACAAGATTGAAATCACCAAAATCAGAGCCACGATTGGACCTACAGTCACCCTGTATGAAATTGTGCCGGCACCCGGAGTGAGGATATCAAAAATCAAAAATCTGGAAGACGATATTGCGCTTAGTCTGGCTGCTCTGGGTATTAGAATCATTGCTCCCATTCCGGGAAAGGGTACCATCGGCATTGAGGTTCCAAATAAAAACAAGCAGATTGTTGGACTTAAAGATCTGATCCATTCAGACAAGTTTAAGCATGCTAAAATGGATTTGCCCATAGCCCTGGGTAAGACCATTGCCAATGAAGTTTTCATCGCCGATCTGGCCAAAATGCCCCACCTACTCATTGCCGGTGCTACCGGACAAGGAAAATCGGTTGGTATCAACACCATCTTGGTCTCGCTGTTGTACAAGAAGCACCCCTCTCAAGTCAAGCTGGTGTTGATCGATCCTAAGAAAGTCGAACTCTTTCCCTATCGCAAACTGGACAAACACTTCTTAGCTTTCTTACCCGACCAGGAAGAGCCCATCATAACCGAAACCAAGAAAGTGGTATATACTCTCAATTCTTTGTGCATTGAAATGGATCAGAGGTATGATTTGCTCAAGAAAGCCCATGCACGCAATATCAAAGAGTACAATAAAAAGTTTATCGCCCGGCAATTGAATCCCAACAACGGACACCGATTTTTGCCTTTTATTGTCTTGGTGATCGATGAATTTGCTGACTTGATCATGACAGCGGGAAAAGAAGTAGAACTGCCCATAGCGCGACTGGCCCAATTGGCGCGGGCAGTCGGCATCCATCTAATCATTGCGACCCAGCGCCCTAGCGTCAACATCATCACAGGAGTCATCAAAGCCAACTTCCCGGCAAGGATCGCTTTCCGGGTGACATCGAAAGTGGATAGCCGCACAATCTTAGATGCGGGAGGAGCTGATCAGCTGATCGGACGGGGAGATATGCTTTTGACCGTTGGTGGAGACATGATACGGCTGCAGTGCGCATTTGTTGATACTCCGGAGGTAGAGGATGTAATCGACAGTATTGATGATCAAAAAGGCTTTGCTGAGCCATTTTTCCTTCCGGAGTACATCGATGGTGAAGACGAGTCTGCAGTATCAGGAGGTCTGAGGATATCTGATTTAGATGACATGTTTGAAGAAGCTGCGCTCTTGGTAATCAATAATCAGCAGGGTTCGACATCGATGATCCAAAGAAGATTGCGGCTGGGATACAACCGGGCTGGACGGATCATGGATCAACTAGAAGCATTTGGAATTGTTGGACCCAACGAAGGAAGTAAAGCTCGACAGGTCCTGATGACATCAGAAATGGAACTTCATCAACATATGGATCATTTACGGAGCCAGGCAAATTGACCACCAAACCAGAGCTGCCCTGGACAGATTGCCATTTGAAACTCCCGGTCTATTGTCTGCTGAAGGAGGATTTAATAAAAATCTTAAACATTCGTTAACGTGAAGGCCTGGTATAGAACTTGTACCTTTGGAATCGTCCTCCTGTTAAAAGATATAATTCATGTCCAAAAGTGCAGTAGGGATATTGTTCCTAATCACGGCATCGCTAACCGCTCAGTCAGAACTTCATACTGACCGAGCCGCTACTGCCGTACTCAAGAGCCTTGCCGAGTCGGTAGAATCTAAGACAGATCTCACCTACGAATTCTTGCTAACCATTGAATACCCGGAACAAGAGAAGGAAGTAATCCCCGGTCAATATCAACAAAAGGGTGAAATGTATTATCTCAATACACCGTCGCACCAATTCGTGTCGGACGGCCAATCCAAGTGGATCGTCGACAATGAAAACAAAGAGGTACAGATTTATGATATGCTGGATCAAGATTTTTCAGCAGATATCAGCAGCCCCAGGGCCCTGTTGAAGATCTATGAAAATCCCCACTATGATTACCGCCTGCTGGAAAGCGAAATCGATCCAGGCCAGCAGGTCGTTGAGTTCAAGCCCATTGACAAGTTCAGTGATGTTGCCAAAGCGTCCTTGACCATCGATCAAAGTCAGATCAGGGAAATCCATCTGATCAATAAGGACGGATCGAGGTATACCCTTCAGATACTCAATGCCATTGTTGACCAAGGCCTTGGTGACGATCAATTTATGGTACAATCAACGGCATATCCTGATTTTCAATTTGAGGATTTGCGGATCGAATAGTCCCGTAAAAACCTACTTTTGACCAGTGGGTTTCAAGTCATCTATACTCCGGCCATTTGCAGCAATCACGGTACAAAGAGTACGCAGTGAAGCCACTCGTGCGATATGGGAGCAAGAGAAAGTCTTTAAAAAACTAATTAGAAAAGGGTTAACCACCCAATTTGGCATTGATCACAACTTTCTTGAGATCAAGGGTCACCGGGATTTCTGCATAAGGGTACCCATACGGACTTACGAGGATCATCGACCGTATATTGATCAGGTTGTCGGTGGGAAGAAAAATGTGCTCTGGCCTGGAAAGCCACGGTACCTTGCCAAGACCAGCGGAACTACCTCCGGTGCAAAATACATTCCTCTTACACAGGACAGCGTACCGCATCATGTGGCCAGTGCCAGAAATAGCCTATTCATGCACTTTATTGAAACTGGGAGCGGCAAATATTTTGACGGCAAAATGCTGTATCTGTCGGGTTCGCCTCAAATGCAAAGAGTACATGGAATAGATACGGGGCGACTATCTGGAATTGTCAACCACCAGATTCCAAACTGGATCAAAGGGAATAAACTTCCCAGCCATAAGGTCAATTGTATTGAACATTGGGAAGATAAAGTGAAGGCAATTGTACAGGAATCCATGCTGCAAGATGTGAGGCTGGTCGGAGGCATACCACCCTGGGTACAGATGTATTATGAACTTTTGTTGGATCAGACCGGAAAGAAAACTGTGATCGATGTCTTTCCCAATCTCTCCGTCTTCGTTTACGGGGGCGTCAATTATGAACCCTACCGGGCTAAACTTGAGTCGTTGATGGGGGCAAGCCTCGACAGTATTGAAACATATCCTGCTTCCGAAGGATTCATTGCTTATCAAGACAAGTTTCCCTCGCAAGGATTGCTACTCAACATAGCTGCTGGCATGTTTTTCGAGTTTGTTCCCGTCGAGGAAATACATGGTGATCATCCCACCAGACTGACTTTGGCAGAAGTGGAGCTCGGTGTCAACTATGCTTTGATCATCAGCAGCAATGCCGGTCTCTGGGCCTACAACATCGGTGATACCATTCAATTTGTATCTACGGATCCCTACCGAATCGTCGTGACCGGCCGTATTAAGCACTTTATCTCCGCTTTTGGAGAGCATGTGATTGGCAAAGAAGTGGACCAGGCCATGCAGGAAGCACTGCTGCAAACAGGCAGCTCGATTATAGAATTCTCGGTTGCACCGCAGGTAAACCCGACCTCAGGTTTGCCTTACCATGAGTGGTTGATTGAATTTGCATCACATCCCACCAGCTTAGATGAATTTGCTCGAGTACTCAATGAAAGCATGGTCCGTCAAAACATCTACTACAAAGATCTGATCGACGGTAAAGTATTAAGACCAGCGATTGTAACACCCCTGGCCAAGAATGCTTTCCGAACTTACATGGACACACAGGGAAAATTAGGAGGTCAAAATAAGGTTCCCAGACTTGCAAACGATCGAAAAATGGCCGATCAATTGCCTCGACTAGGTGAGCAGAAGGACACTCATTAGTATCTTTGAATGACCACTTGGACATGAGTTATTGTAAATAAGGCAATTGTCGTCGACCTTCCAGAACGTGAAGACCGAGTTCTTGCTGATTTGATTTTTTCTTAATTTGGGTAGGACATCAAAAATTGTTAACCCGAATTTCTTTTATTATGAACAGCTTAATCGGTCTCGGTAGGTACATTTTTGCCATCCCATTTCTGATTTTTGGGATCATGCATTTCATGAATGCCGATGCGATGGCAGGAATGACACCTTTTGGTGGTGTCGCAATGGTATATATCACTGGTCTTGCGTTGGTTGCAGCCGCCATCAGTATCTTCATCGGAAAATTAGACAAGCTGGCCTGCGTTTTATTGGCGCTGATGCTGATATTGTTTGTCATTTTAATACACGCTCCCGGTCTTGGGGATGAAGCCACGATGCAGAGCAGCATGAGTGGTTTGCTCAAAGACTTTGCCCTTGCTGGTGGAGCCTTATTATGTGCAGGACAAGCTAAGGACAACGCTGTCATCGGCTAAGTTCATTTCCTTTTATAAGGATCACTTGCCTGAAGAAGGCGTCGACGAAATGTCCAATTCTGATACTCAGTTCATTGGCACACCATGAGGTATTGTATTGAATTGGCTTATGCAGGTACACCTTTTTGCGGATGGCAAGTACAACCCGGGCAACGATCCGTACAAGGGTTGTTACAGGAGGTTCTCACTAGACTGTGGGATACCGAAGTGAAGCTAACAGGCTGTGGTCGCACCGATGCCGGTGTCCATGCCAGCACTTATTTTGCCCACTTCGATGTGGAACAGGCACATCGAAAGGACTTTCTGTTCATCGTCAACGAGATTTTACCGGCAGAGATCTGTATTAGAACCATCAAGTTGGTCGATCGAGGTTGGCATGCCAGGTTTTCAGCTACCAATCGAACCTATCGCTACTTCATTACCTCAGTTCGCGATCCTTACCGCCAAAATTTTACCTACACTTCGTCATCGTTGCAGAACCTGAATCTTGCTTTAATGAATGAAGCGGCCAATCTCATTCGATCAAGCAAGTCATTTGCTCCCTTTTGTAAAAGTGGTTCCGATGCCGACCATTACCAATGTGAAGTTCAATCTATTGCTTGGCATTTACACCAGGGGGACCTCTGCTTCGAGATCACTGCCAACCGATTCCTGCGGGGAATGGTGCGCCTTATTGTGGGTGCTAGCTTAAATATTGGTTGGAACAAAATGACTATCGGGTCACTTCAAGATTCCTTAGCTTGCCAGTCACCCCTGCCTCATGCTTGGTCGGTACCAGCCCGGGGTCTATTTTTGACTGATGTGCAATATGTACCGGCGGCTAATCAATTAAGCTAGGGAATAAGCTCAGTGCGTCACGTTTTCAGACAGTTTTCCCTCATATAGGGGGAAGCTCTCCATAAATTGATTGACCGATTTCTTGACCTCCAAAATCAATGCCTCGTTTTCATGATCCATCAGTATCTGATCTATCCATTCCACGATTCTGCGGCAATGTTGCTCTCGCAAACCACGGGTAGTAATTGCCGCAGTACCAATTCTTATACCTGAGGTCACGAAGGGTGTCTGGGTGTCAAATGGGACCATATTTTTATTTACAGTGATATCTGCTTTCACCAGTGCTTGCTCGGCCTGTTTGCCCGTTAATCCTTTAGATCGTAGATCGATGAGCATCAAATGGTTGTCCGTACCTCCCGAAATCAAGTCATAATCCAGGTTTTTGAAAGAATCAGCCATAGCCCGCGCATTGGAGATAACCTGTTGACAATAAGAAGCAAAGGAAGGATCCAAGGCTTCACCAAACGCTACTGCTTTGGCCGCAATGACGTGCTCAAGAGGACCACCTTGCATACCGGGGAAAACACCACTATTCAAAACAGAAGACATCCGAATAACTTTGCCCTTTCTGGTTTTCCTGCCCCAAGGGTTGTCAAAATCCTGACCCATCATAATTAGTCCTCCCCTGGGACCACGGAGCGTTTTATGGGTCGTAGAAGTAACAATGTGGCAATACGGTAAAGGGTCCTCCAACAATCCGGCAGCTATCAGTCCAGCAGGATGAGCGATATCGGCTAGGAGTAGGGCACCCACCTCATCAGCAATGGCTCTAAAGCCTTGATAGTCCCAATCACGGGCATAGGCTGAGGCCCCACAAATGATCAGTTTAGGCCTTTCACTTTTGGCGATTTCAGCAACTCGATCCATATTGATCAGACCGGTTTCTCTCTCCACACCGTAAAATACCGGATCGTAAACCTTCCCAGAATAGTTCACTGGAGAACCATGGGAAAGGTGTCCGCCATGTGAGAGGTCAAAACCGAGTATTTTATCCCCAGGATTCAAGACGGCCAGAAAAACTGAAGCATTGGCTTGCGCACCTGAATGTGGTTGTACATTTGCCCAGGAGGCACCAAACAACTCCTTAAGTCGGTCGATGGCCAATTGCTCGATCTCATCGACTACTTCACATCCGCCATAATAACGCCTGCCAGGATAACCTTCGGCATATTTGTTGGTCAGACAAGTCCCCATGGCATCCAGCACTTCCTGGCTGGTGAAATTTTCGGATGCGATCAACTCAATGCCTTCCCTCTGGCGATTCAGCTCTTTTTCAATGAGCTGGAAAACTCTGGCATCATTCATCTGAAGGTGCTTATTGATTTATGCGTGCAAATGTAAATAAAGCTAATTCTTCCCGCTCATTAATAACCAAAAAAGAACCACTTGGTCTTCCATTCCCTCTCATGGGTCTTTCGACAATTGAAGGAGAACCATCTTCTAAACACTGTAGATCTCTAGTGAGGAATGGAAGAGATAGGTAAATAGGACGGATTATATCTTTGGATGGCAGAAATAGTACTTAACCGTGGTCTCAGAGACCGACTTATAGCCTGATAGTTCTGAAAGTGGTACGGTTCTGCCTCCTTTTACAAGAATTTGAATTTCATCCTCACGGTCAACATAGGTGTCATTGCTGACGGAGCCGGTCCAACACATCCCTGTCACCTGGTCGTGCTTGAGCTGTGAAACTTGGGCAATATTCGATATGACCTGCTCTACGTAAGAAGAAGGGAAGGGAAAGTTGCCCATCTCAACACTGAACAATTGCCTTTGCACCAGTCCCGTGGCTAGTGTTTGCAGAATGTAGTCAGAACTATTGAGTAAATTCTTTAGCAGAATAAATACATCGTGATCGTCGATGGTAAGAAAGGCATCTGTAAGCTGACTTCGCATATCGAAATCATTCCAAGAATGGTGTAGAAGGGTATATAGCGAATCAGATAAGAAATCGTGACTAGGGTAATCGAGTTCCCGAACACGTTCGATGACTGCAATCAACATCAATTCAGCGGCCAGGACGGTTTTATGCAAATACACTTGCCAGTACATGATTTTCCGGGCTACCAAGAATTTTTCGACAGAGTAGATCCCTTTCTCTTCTACGACCAGTTGATCATCAATGACTTGCAACATTTTTATGATACGATCGTATCCGATTTTTCCCTCCATGACACCGGTGTAAAAACTGTCGCGATTTAGGTAATCCATACGATCCATATCGAGCTGGCTCGATATCAACTGATGCAGGAACCTCTTGGGATATTTGTCCTGGAAAATATCAATGGCAAGGGTTAGGGCGCCCTCAAATTCATCATTAAGTTTTCGCATGAGATGAATAGATAAAACCTCATGATTTACTCCGATCAAGCGCTCTTCCAGGGCATGTGAAAAGGGGCCATGCCCCAGATCGTGGAGAAGGATGGCGATGCTTACCGCCTCGGCTTCCTCATCCTCGATCTCCACACCCTTGGAGCGCAGACTTTCTATGGCGAGAGTCATCAGATGAAGTGCACCAATCGCATGGTGAAAACGGGTATGCAGTGCGCCGGGGTAGATCAAGTGGGTAAGCCCCAACTGACTGACATGTCTCAATCTTTGGAAGATCGGATGCTCGATCAAATCAAAGATGATCTCGTAAGGTATCGTTACAAAGCCATACACAGGATCGTTGAAAATCTTACGCTTATTCTTCATACAGGCACTAGAGTTCGGATCGCGATCGTTTGATGAGAACAAAAATGCAAAGATCTTTGTCAATCCTTAAGATTCTTACTAACTATGGCCTCGACTGCCTGAATCAAAATCGGTCAGTCGTGAGATTCATGTAGGAGCCGCCCGGTTAGAAAGATGGACAGACACACTAAATGATTCGGCAGATAGACCTTGGCCGGAGTTTTATCGACCACAAATAAAAACGACCTTCACACAATTATGGATAGAATCAAAATTCTCTGGGCCGATGATGAGATCGACCTGCTCAAGCCCCAGTTGCTCTTCTTGCAAAATAAAGGCTACGATGTGATCACGGTATCTAATGGGCATGATGCCCTTGAGGAATATGATCAGCAGAAAGATATTGACGTCGTTTTTCTCGACGAATCGATGCCAGGAATGACTGGTCTTGAGACGCTGACCAAGCTTAAAGAAAGCGATGGTAATATCCCCATTGTGATGATCACAAAAAATGAGGCTGAAACACTGATGGAAGAGGCGATAGGATCTCAGATTGATGATTACCTAATCAAACCAGTCAATCCAAATCAAATACTACTTACCCTAAAAAAAATTATCGACAATAAGAGATTGGTACGGGAAAAGACGGCGTCCGATTATCAACAGGATTTTCGTCAGATATTTATGGAGATCAACAGCGGTCTTGATTACCATGACTGGACAAATATTTATAAGAAGATCATCAATTGGGAGATAAAACTCGATGACTCCCATACCGAGGAAATGGCTGACATCCTTGCCATGCAAAAGAATGAGGCTAATGCGGAATTTTCCAAGTATGTGATTAAGAATTACCTTGATTGGATCTCTGAGAAAAAGGAAGGACCCATTTTCTCCCACCAATTAATACGCAATAAAGTTCTTCCTCTTCTGCAGGCTAAGAAACCCATTGTACTTGTTTTGTTAGATAACCTAAGGTTCGATCAGTGGAAGGTAGTAGAGAGAATCCTAAACGCTCAATACCGGGTTGTTGAAGAAGATTTTTTCTTCTCCATTTTACCTACATCTACACAATATAGTCGAAATGCAATTTTTGCCGGGATGCTGCCGGTCGATATACAGAAGCATTATCCTCAGTATTGGAAAAATGATATGGAAGAAGGTGGAAAAAACCTTTTTGAGAAAGAGCTTTTATCAGCTCAATTAGAACGGCTGGTACGTGATAAGGTCAAGATGGAGTATCTCAAGATTACCAATGTTGCCCATGGTCAGCAGCTGGACGATCAAGTACTCAATCTTCTTCACAACGATCTTACGGTGATTGTTTATAATTTTATTGACATGCTTTCCCATGCCCGCACCGAGATGGAAGTACTCAAGGAATTGGCAGGTGATGAGAGAGCTTATCGATCATTGACAAATTCCTGGTTCCTCCACTCACCATTGTGGACTGCGCTTCAAAAAATATCAGACAAGGATATCACTTTGATCGTAACTACCGATCATGGCACAATCCGAGTCAAACAACCTTCAAAAGTGGTGGGAGACCGGGAGACAACCACCAATTTGCGCTATAAATTGGGACGCAACTTACGCTATGATACCAGCGATGTGCTGGAAGTTAGAGACCCAGAAAAAGCAGGACTACCTCGGCCTAACGTCAGTTCCTCCTTTATTTTTGCAAAGGAAGATAAGTACTTCTTATATCCCAATAATTATAGTTACTACAATAACTATTTTAGAAATACCTTTCAACACGGCGGGATCTCCATGCAAGAGATGATTTGTCCAGTGGCAACCTTGGCTGGAAGATTCTAAATTGTCTCGTTTTGAGGGCTATTGCTCTAATTTTCCGGCTAAGGTGGGATGAGACATCACGAAATCTTCGAATTTTTGTTTGCTCTGGAGAAAGGTGATTTTTTTTCCAAAACTTCCACGGTCAAGCAGGTGAATATGGCCCAATTTGAATAAGGCGAAATCACTCTGCACTATTTTCTCAACATTGCTGTAAGGATAACGAAGAGATTTAAAATAATTGGAAACATAGATATATTCATCATCCAATTCTACTCGCTTTAGTTGGTACACGGTGAGATATAAGAATCCCACTCCGACAATAAAAAAAAGTGCTGCTCCTGCCTTGAAAAGTTGACTACCAAATAGGGGCGATTTACCCAGGCCGCTGACCAGGATCGCAATGGTCATGGAACCAAAAAACACAATCCAAAAAGTGGGCAAAAACAATTTTAGACCTAAGGTAGCTGAAGAAGAAATTCTACGTATCTGCATCTTCCTTCTCTTGAGCGGTGACTACTCTCTGAGAGATGATAATACTCACCTCGTAGAGTAGATAAAGCGGAACACCGATCAGGAACTGGGTCGTCGGATCGGGTGGTGTCACGATGGCCGCAACCACTAAAATAACCACAACAGCCATCCGCCGATACTGTCTTAGAAAACCCGGTGTAATGAGCCCGACCTTGGTCAAAAAATAAACGACAATCGGTAACTCGAAAATAATCCCTGCCGGTACAGTATACATAGCCATATTGCTGACATAGGACGACAAAGTCGAGGCCGTAGTCATGACATCGCTAATTTCCCATCCCGTCAAGAATTTGAGGGCAAAAGGTGTGATGATAAAATATCCAAACAAGGTGCCCAGCATAAACAATCCCGAACAGATTAACACAATGCCCCGAGCGGCGCGCTGCTCCTTGGGATATAGGCCGGGTTTGATAAATTGCCAGACCTCATAAAAAATATAGGGAAAGGCGATCACTATTCCCAGGATGATAGAAACCTTAAGGTGGGTGATGAATTTCTCCTGGATCGAGATCGTCTGAAGAACAAAATCAGGGGGACTGCACAAGGTCCCAAAGAATTTGCAGAAAAATTGATAGGTTGGAAAATTGCCATATTTGGGGCCTAAGATGATCCGGTCAAAGACGAAGTCTTTGTTGGAAAAAATCACTACACCAAATAAGGCAATCGCAGCAATAGACCGGATGATGTGCCACCTCAGAACTTCAAGATGCTCCAAGAAAGTCATCTCAGCTTCCGGATTCTTGATCGTTGCCACGCTTTTATTACTCATAGGTCCGCAAAGGTAATACGCAAATGAAAGAATTGTTTACAATGACCGCATTTATTATCTCACCCCCAGATAGCTACTGGTCATCAGGTTTTTAGCCTCTGTCGATTAGCCCTACGCTCACCATATGATGCTCCTCCATTTGTCGTACTTTTGGCAACCCGATAAATTGGATATGAGTCCGGATATCTTATTAAATGCCCTCATACTCGTGGGTAGTCTGTTTGTATTGATCAAAGGGTCAGATTGGTTTGTTGACTCAGCCGAACGGATCGGATTGGCTTTGGGTATATCTCCATTTATTATTGGCGTTACGATCGTCGCCTTTGGCACATCACTACCAGAATTGGCCAGCGCCATTGCAGCCGTACTCAACAATGAGTCTGAGATAGTCAGCGGGATTGTAATCGGATCCAATATTACCAATATTCTCCTGGTATTGGGCTTGGTGGCATCCATTGGTAAAGTCATTAAAATGGACTATGATATCATGGATATTGATATGCCTCTGCTGGTGGGCTCCGCATTACTATTATGGTTTTGTTTTTCTGACCTGGCCATCAGCATTTTCGAAGCGATATTAATGTTGGTGGCCCTGGTGATCTTCCTTTTAAATTCAGTAGCGGGCAATGTTAAACAGGTTGCTGACGACCATCCCCGAGTGCAGGGTAAGGATGTACTGCTGTTGCTCTTAGGCGGTGTCTTCGTCAAATTTGGTGCTGATTTTACCGTGCGCGCAATCAGTGACCTTGCCCAAGATTTCCACATGAATAGTACGATACTTGCTCAGACCTTAGTAGCTCTTGGTACCTCACTTCCAGAAGTAGCGGTCAGTATAACCGCAGCGCGCAAAGGGAGACCCGGTATAGCTGTAGGTAATGTCTTGGGTTCCAATATCTTCAATTCTTACGCAGTCATAGCGATTCCATACTTTTTTGGCGAGATGATCATCCCAGCAGAAGTCATGACATTCTCTCTGCCTTTTATGATTGTAGCCACCCTTCTGTTTGCCTTTATCTCTATCGGAGGGCGGATAACTCGCTGGGAGGGTTACATGTTGCTGATCTTTTACGCCTACTTCTTCAATCATTCTTTTGGCATTCTATAGGTGCGGATGTGACTCAAGAACACCCTTGGCTAGCCTCTTTAGTATTGGCATGCCTTTACTGATAGATCAGGGATCGGGCCATACACATTCAGCGATATTCTATGGAATCGGGCCACAATTGGGTAATCTGGCATATCTATTGAATAAAACAAATATGACTCAAAAGTCTCCAAGTGCTTCGGCCAAGATTTTACAATCTTCTTCGCTTCGAAAAACAATTACTTTTGCCCGATCGTTAGAATCGCAATCCACTGAAGTATGTTTGGAAACCTAATGGGCAATATGAAAGAGAAGCAGGCCGAGATGAAAGCTCGCCTTGCTGATGAAATCATGGAGACTGATGTCGAGGATGGTGCAATCTTGATCAAGGTCAATGGCAACCGGGAAATCGTCGATTTGCAAATTGATCTGGAAAAGATAGATCTGCGAGACAAGGAAAGATTGGAAGACCTCCTGGTCATTGCCATCAATCAGGCCCTTGAGATGGCCGCAGAAAGAGAGGCAGCGGAAGCCCAGAAAATGATTGAAGAGATGATGCCTCCAGGGTTGGGAGGTTTACTCGGTATGACATGATGATAGTGATAAGATATCTACTCCTGCTATTGGTCACTGTTGAACTGGGTTTTGCCCAAGCCCCAACACAAGGACTGCGGGCCTATTATCCTTTTGAAAATTGTGATGCCCTGGATGTTAGTGATAACAATTCAGATGGCATTGTATTTGGGGAACCAACTTGTGAATGCGGGGTCCAAGGCAATGCACTTTTCCTTGATGGTATAGATGATTACCTGGCCTTTGCCGGGAATGTCGAAAGTTATTTTAATCAGGCCGCTTTTACCCTTAGCCTGTACTTTCGTACCGCTGATGCCATTGGTACACACGACATCATCTCGAAGAGAGTGGGATGTGATTTTAACCATGTTTTCGCCATTCGATATACCCCGTCATCCCGGATGATCTCAGTAGAGCTGGCCAACTCTGTTGACGAGCGTACATCATTTCTCGAACAATTACCTGCTGGCCTCTGCTGGATCCACGTTGCCGTGGTCAAAGATGCTTCAGCCCATAGTGTGTATATCAATGGAGAGCTCATCGGGACGCAGAGTGTTGATCAGTTGATGGATCTGACCAATACGGCTGCTCTTCAGGTAGGGAATAGTCCTTGTATTGGCTCAACCGACAAGCGTTTCCGGGGTTTTATTGACGAGATCAGAATCTACCGGACAGCGCTTGGCGCCGCTGAAATCCGGGCTTTATACCTCGGTCCCGATCAGATCGAAACCCGGGATACCACCATCTACCAAGGCGGATCGGCTCTACTTAAAGCTGGAGAAACTTGCGCCAACCAGATCAGCTGGTCGCCCTCGGCTCAAGTTATAGACCCCAATTCTTTTCGTACTGAAGTCAGTCCGGCTTCGACCCAGACGTTTACCGCATCTTACCAATACAGTGGATGTACCGCTACCGATACAGTGCGCGTGCAAGTCATCAATCCGGGAGATATCGAATGTGGGGAGCTCCCCATGCCCAATGCCTTTACCCCAAATGGTGATGGTCGAAATGACCGATTTTTTATCAGTAACCCCTTTTCGTTGGAGATGCTTGAATCCTTTGAGATTTTCGATCGTTTGGGCAACAAGATTTTCACCACAACCAAAGTCGATGACAGCTGGGACGGCACTTTTAAAGGCACTGAAGTCAATCCAGGCCTTTACTTGTACAAGGTAAAATACACTTGCCAGGGAAATGATTTGGTGAAATCTGGAAGCGTCATGGTACTTCGATGAGGTCTTGACAGGTTCCACAAAGTCAAACCAACCGGTAATAAAAAGATCCACCCTTTTCATGCTCATTGCCATGGCTTGCAAGAATAAGCAGGTAGATCCGGTGATTCCACCAGCATTGCACCGACTCAGACTGATGATCTATCGCTGCCAGCAAGGAATTGACTTCAGTTAGAGGTCATATGATTTTGGTCAAGCAGCAGGATATGGAAGAATCAGCGATGAGTAGCTACCTATAAAAATGCCAAGACTAGAAAAAGAGGTTTAACCTACCTTATCAAGGTAATGTCGCCTCGATACAGTAAGACGCGACCATCGATAAAGGCTACCTCAACTACATAGGTATAGACTCCCGGTCTAAGCAGCTGACCCTCAAACCTACCGTCCCATCCGGTCGTTCCTAAAGGCGACGGATTCTCCCTGCCTTTTTGAAAGACCAAATTGCCCCATCGGTCAAACACATGGGTTGAGTTAATGCTCTCTACACCCACTCCGGCGTAAATTCGCCAAAAATCGTTTTCAGGATCACCATTGCCAGAAGGTGCAAAAGCATTTGGGATGTAAATTTTACGTGCCTTATCCACTCGTACCAACACCTCATCTCGACCGCGACATCCGTTGGCATCCACTACAATCAGCTGGAACTCTTGATCCTGCTGAGGGCTGGCAAAAGGTTGATCACAGCCCTGGCAAGAGAGGAATTCTACAGGCGTCCAGATAAAGGAGTCAATCGGCACAATTCCGTCTACATCAGGTGTCAATCTCACGCTATCCCCTAATGACACACTTACCTCGCCACCCAAGTCAACACCGATAGGATCCGGTTCGCTGATGAACAGGCTGCTGTCCAATCGACAACCCATCTCGTCAAAAACCGTGATCAAATGCTCACCAGAAAGTACGGGAATCGATGACCCAATGGGTTGATTGGGCCCATTATCTACACTAAAGGTATAATTGCTGCCGGTGCCTCCTGACACCGCATTGACCGTGATCGAGGTCTGAAATCCATTACAAATTGGTTGTTGTGGCGTTGGGATGGTAGCGAATATTTCTCCCGGCTCATCGATGGCAACCGTAACCGAATCGCTGCAACCCCGGCTGTCTTCGAGGGTAATGCCGTAAGTCCCTGCCGGCAGGCTTGTGGCTGAAAGGCTGTTGGGCATTCCCCCGGCTGACCAACTGATGACCGGCGCAGCATCTCGATTGCCTCCCTCCCAAATCAATTCAATTTGCCCGTTTTGCTCTCCAAAGCAACGAATATCTTGGGTATTGGCAGAATCTACTCGCAACTGCAATACCTCGGGCTCACTGATGACAATGTCGATCGGTACGATGCAGGTCAAATCAGCTGCCTCGGTGACCGAAACACTGTAGATACCAGGCGACAGATTGGAAATTTGACTCTGGTCGGTGGGAGTGGGTTCGATCATCCCGGTGGACCAGGCAAAATCAAACAGGCCTCCGCGCCCAGTAGCCATCACCGATATCTGTCCATCGGAACGGCCATTGCAAGACACACTGGCAGTGTCTAGGGACACCTCAATTTTCTCCGGGAAGCTGGCCACGACAAAGCTGTCATAGAGTGTACAACCTTTCAATCGATCTACTACCGAAAATGGAAAAGTATCAGATGTAAAGACATTGATAAAAGGGATAGAAGTTGTATCACCCAAAGTGGGCCAGACGATATCGGTGGGTCCCCTTATACCAGACAATTGAAGGTTAAAAATTCTTCCACTATCTGGTTCGTTGCAACGGGATAAAGGAAAAAACTGCATGGGAGTAGTCACCCTGATATCTTGTGCGGGGTCCACGATGGTAATTGAGTCAACAACTGTGCAGGTGCCCATTGGTCCGTTTTCGGTCACCGAAACGGTGTAGAGGCCAGCTGCCAGATTCCGGATGGTGTCGGTGGTTTCTCCAGTGGACCACATAATGTCATTACCCTCCAGATCTCCCTCAATATACAAGACCGCATCGTCATCACCAGCACACTCAAGTGGCTCACCCACCACTGAAGCGACCAGCGGACCTGCCCTCAATTGATATTCACTGGTATCAATGCAGCCATTGGCATCGGTCAAAACCAAGGTATAGGTCCCGTTAGGAATCGGTGGTCCGCCAAAGGGAGGCAAAGTTGAAGTTCTCGATAGCTGGATACCATTTTCATCAAACCATTGATACTTGTAGGGTGGCATTGGAGGTGGAAATTGTGTACCACCCTCTGGAAAAAAGAGATCGACAGATCCTCCAATGGTTTCCCCACAGGCAGGAGATTTTGGTACAGCATTGAGTCTAAATGGTTCAGGCTCCATAATGGTCAGCTGGGTATCAACTCTACATCCGACACCCATGTCCGTCACGGTAATCGAGTATTGATCTGCCCCCAGTTGGCTGATCACCGTAGAGGTATCGTTACCACTAGCGGCAGTCACATTAGGCGTCCAATCAAACTGGAAAGATCCCGACGTATTTCTCCCAGTGACCGCCAGCCTTATCCGGCCGTTGGCCTCACCGGGGCATTGGATGTTCTCATGTTCCTCAATGTTGAGAGACAGCTGGGTGCGGGGCATTAGTGAAAAAGGGATGGTATCGGTGCAAGCATCGTCACCGACGATCACTTCATAGTTTCCCGGTAGTAAATTATTGACCATAAATCCGGTGGGTCCGGATTCATTGACCAAGCGGTTAGACAACTCATCATATACCTGAAACTGATACATGGGAGCGTTTCCAGTCACATCGATACTGATGGTACCCATTGAGTCTGCACACAAGGGCTGCTCAGTCACATTGACATTGGCCATAAAATTTTCTGCCGCCAAGGTGACATCGACCGTATCCATGCACCCGTTGGCGTCACTGACGATGATCTGGTATTCACCGGCTGCAAGATTTTCGAGACTATCGATGTTGTACTTGATTCGATCTGGTGCAATCCAGATGGAAGTGTAGGGCCCAACACCGCCTATGAACGAGTCTATTGCGATTTTACCATCATCTGAAGTGGGGCAGGAAGGATCCAGTGACTCCACATTTGCTAGCACCAGTTCCCCGACTGTACTAAACACTTCAGTAATCGTACTATTAATTGGGTCAGAAGAATCATTTATTTCAATTCTATATGACCCATCCTGTATATTATCCAAAGTAACAGTTGCGGGATAAGCTGCTAGCGAACCTGATCTGACGATCGTTGATGTTAACTCATCAATTAAGTTATAAAAATACGGATCTGTACCACCATGAGCTTGCATCGTAATTGTAGAGGTTCCACTGCCATCTGGACATGATTGATGAAAAACAGTTGGTGCTGCGGGAGTGGTTATCCGAATAGATCCATTCTTGAGAGTAAATGGTAACTCACTTTCATCAGTGATCGCCGTTTCCGTAGGTTCATTCCCAAATGAAAGGGAAGAAATACTTCCAGGTATTCCAACTCCCCTAAAACATATTTCAAACAACGTATCACCATCCTCTAGGCTTTGATGCTCGGCACTCAGATCGAACCAAGTTAACGGCAGTATACCTTTCGCAACTGTCTGTGGATCGTCATCCACCAGAATTCCACCTAAAATGTCATTGAAATTTGATAGGTTCACAAACTCAATAATTGTGGGATCCCAGGTGATTGTGGTTTGAAAAGTCAGTATGCTGTCAAAATCAGTAACAGTTATCGCAACACATTCTGTTTCATTATGACCTACATCGATATGAGGGATACAAAACCCTACTGGATCTTCTGCCGGAACACTGACCACAAAGGTCTTGGAGCATCCTTTACTGTCAGTAACAGTCAGCTCATAAATGCCGGGTTCAGGCACACTAAACGTAGTCATACCCCCATGCGAAATTGCGGCGTCAATGCTGCCGGTAATGCTTGGATCGTCCCTAAGGGTTAGGGTAACATTGTAGGGATCGTCCGTTATCTCTGACATACCCCCAGATAAACCAAACTGACCACTTAGACCACCTGATGGTGTGGTAAAATCCGTCAAGACAATTTCATTGAGATACAATACTGAAAAAGCTTGATCTATTCTAACATTGACACAGCTTCCATCGTCAAAGGCAATTGGCATCGCGTCTAGATTGGTAGCTGTAATAGGAGCGAACCAAATCCTTCCCGGACTACCATCAAAAAATTGCTCCTGAATCTGGCCTCCATTGTGAAAAACTACATCCCCCTCGCGATTTCCCCTGGCAACCCACATGGCACCATTCTCTGGTTGAGGATCAGTAATGAGGCATGGATCTAAGGTTATGTCATTAACGGTTTCACCAGTTTCCTGAGGCATACAATCCTTGTAGAATGCATAAGCTACCCCCGCTCCTGTACCAGGATCAGGATCTCCATCAAACACCGCATCGCCACTGTGATTGATAAAAAGCTGATCACCAAAACACAGCACGTAGTCGGGATGGTCAAGATCATTGCTTTGCGCCCCAAGTGGCGTAATTTGCAAGATAGACCCGGCATCCATGGCGCCGGTGCAGGCGCTGCGCTGATGAGACTCATCTGGAGACCAAGTCAGCAGTTCGGCCTTTTGGGCCCGCAGCAAAGGCAATGTGGACATAAAGAAGAACAATGTCAACAGGGCACTCCACCGATGTCGAAATGAGGCAACGATTTTCATGGGATGGTTCATGCTCAAACCTTTTCTAGGGTCGCCGCAAAGATATTTTTTGCATCCAGACCCCCTCCGTTTTTAACACTTTATATCAACGACCCTCAGGATCGAATATTGCTGTTTGGTCATATGTTCACTGGATCACAAGGCAACCCTCTCTGCCTATGACGATAGCCAAGATCAACAATACGTTGCCCCGGGTGTCTCTACCATCCAGATCTTTTCACCTTATAACCCGGGTAAGTCTTGGCCACTGCACGATTTTCTCCGGGACTCGCTCTTAGGCTAAGCGCCCGCATATCTTGAACCAGTGGATACCACCACCAATCAGGCGGTTAAATAAACCTCCTCATAAACTTGCTCCAAAATTGATGCCAATACCTCTATAGCAATCAGTTACATATAGCAAAGTACTATAATCTGGCAATATGAACTGCGCTTTGTCGAGTGGAATCCAACCTGGCCAACACAGTGCATGAGATCCGATTGCTGCCACTCCTGCCAGAAACGACGTTAAGGGCCCTTCTGGTACATTTTTCCTACCTTGCACAGCAATTTTTTTGTGGCATGGGATTGAACACAGCAAGTATTGCAGGGGTACATGGTTTTACACCAGCTTATCGCCTGACCAATGCAGAATTGGAAAAGATGGTTGACACCTCGGATGAATGGATCAGTAGCCGAACCGGGATCAAAGAGCGAAGGATCTTAAAAGAGAAAGGAAAAGCCACCTCTGACATTGCCGTAGAAGCCGTAAGAGGTTTATTGGAGAAGACCGGCACCGACC
This sequence comes from Saprospiraceae bacterium, assembly GCA_965223105.1. Classification (GTDB taxonomy): domain Bacteria; phylum Bacteroidota; class Bacteroidia; order Chitinophagales; family Saprospiraceae; genus JABDMH01. The sequence goes on from OZ244987.1 coordinate 6,052,329, forward strand.
CTGGCGAGATTGACTTGACCATTTGTGGCACCGTTACTCCCGACACTACTTTCCCAGATACTGCAAATACGATCAACTACAAACTCGGTGCCCATAATGCCTGGGGCTTTGATGTCAATGCGGCCTGCTCCGGATTTTTGTTTTCCCTTTCCACCGGTGCACGATATATTGAATCTGGCAGATATCAAAAGGTATTGGTGATTGGGGCGGATGTCATGTCTTCAATCGTTGACTACCAGGACCGTGCCACTTGTATCCTGTTTGGTGATGGTGCTGGCGCAGTACTGCTGGAGCCCAGTATCAATGGCACTGGAGTGCAGGATGAGATCCTGCGGGGAGATGGTTCAGGAAGGGAATTCCTAGTGATGAAAGCCGGTGGGTCCTTAAGGCCACCGACAGCTGAGACCGTGGCGAATCGAGAGCATTTTGTTTACCAGGAAGGTCGACCTGTCTTTCGTGCAGCTGTAAAAGGCATGACCCAAACCGTACAAGCCCTCCTCGATCGAAATCATCTCCATGTCAATGATTTAGCCTGGTTGGTTCCACACCAGGCCAACCGCCGCATACTGACTTCAGTGGCTGAGGCCTTAGGTATTCCCGAAGAGAAGGTCATGATCAACATCGAAAAATATGGCAACACCACCGCGGCTACGATTCCACTTTGTTTATGGGAATGGGAGCAGAAACTCAAGAAGGGAGATAAGATGATTCTTACCGCTTTCGGAGGAGGTTTCACCTGGGGTGCTACTTACCTTACTTGGTCATATGACGGCTGATTTTTGATTCTTTTTTACCTTAATTCCTCATAAAGAACCATACTTTTACGAGGTAAGTACAAAACTTTATGGCAAACACATCAGATATTCGTAACGGCTTATGCATCAATTGGAACAACGATATCTATACAGTGGTGGAATTTCAACACGTGAAACCTGGCAAGGGCAATGCTTTTGTCCGCACAAAACTCAAGAGCATAACTACCGGTAAAAACATTGACTATACTTTTCCGGCAGGTCATAAGATCGATCCAGTCAGGGTGGAGCGTCGCACCTTTCAGTTCTTGTACAAAGACGATTCTGGGTACCATTTTATGAACACCAGCACCTATGAACAGGTGATGCTGCAGGAAGAAATGCTGTCCAGTCCGCAATTTCTAAAAGAAAGCGGTGAAGTAGAAATTCTGTATCACGCCGAAAAGGAACTACCCCTGACTGTAGAAATGCCACAGAGTATTGTTGTTGAAGTGACCTACACCGAGCCCGGAGTAAAGGGCGATACGGCCACCAACACCCTCAAACCCGCCACAATCGAAACCGGTGCCGAAATCCGGGTGCCTCTATTTATTAACGAAGGAGACCACGTAAAGATAGAAACCGCCACCGGCAACTATCTCGAAAGAGTCAAAATGTGAACCCATGAACTATAAAGAGATTACCGAGCTTGTGAAATTGGTCAGTAAAAGTAATCTTTCCGAGCTCAAAGTAAAGAATGGTGACTTCGAAATTGCCATTCGTACCCAAGCCTACTCAAAAGAAAAGGCTTCTACCGGCAAAAAAGCAGAGATCCCCCAGATTGTGAGTGTTACTCCACAAGCTCCACCAGTGCAGCCAGCACCTAGTCAAGCTCCAGCACCAGCTCCAGCTTCTGAAGCAGATCTGCAAGTGCAAACAGAGCAAACCGGGGATGAAAAATCCAAATATCTGGAAATACGCTCGCCCATGGTCGGTACCTTTTACCGCTCGTCAGCACCAGAAAAACCACCTTACGTAAAGGTGGGAGATAGCATCGAGGCTGGATCGGTGGTCTGTATCATCGAGGCCATGAAACTCTTTAACGAGATCGAGTCTGAAATCAGTGGAAAAATCGCCAAAGTGCTGGTGGAAGATGCTGCCCCCGTAGAGTACGATCAAGTTCTTTTTCTCGTAGAGCCGTAATCGGCTTTTTTGACCACTGGAAAATCAAAACTATGTTTAAGAAGATCTTGATTGCCAATCGAGGAGAAATAGCGTTACGTATCATAAGGACTTGTAAGGAAATGGGTATCCAGACAGTAGCTGTATACTCGACTGCTGACCGGGAAAGTCTCCATGTGCGATTTGCAGACGAAGCAGTTTGTATCGGACCTCCACCCTCCTCCGAGTCTTATTTGAGTATCCCAAAAATTATGGCAGCGGTAGAAATTACCAATGCTGACGGTGTTCATCCGGGCTATGGCTTCTTGGCTGAAAATGCAGACTTTGCCGAAGTCTGCATGGAATATGGCACCAAATTTATCGGTCCCACGCCCAAAATGATTCGCCTGATGGGTGACAAAATCACCGCCAAGGAGACGATGATCAAAGCCAATGTACCGGTGGTACCTGGATCAGAAGGTTTGGTGGATGACGTCGCCAAAGGCAAGAAAATGGCCAAGAAAATAGGATATCCCATTATTCTCAAGGCCACAGCCGGTGGAGGGGGCAAAGGCATGCGAATAGTAGAAGAAGAAAAAGAATTTGACCAACAATTTGAAAGAGCCCAGGCCGAGGCTGCAGCTTCATTTGGCAATGACGGCATCTACGTGGAGAAATTTATCGAAGAGCCGCGGCATATTGAAATCCAAATCATTGCCGATCAGCATGGAAAGGTGGCTCACCTTTCAGAACGAGATTGTAGCATCCAACGGCGGCACCAAAAACTGCTGGAGGAATCGCCTTCACCATTTATGACTAAGGCACTGAGAAAGAAAATGGGTGATGCGGCGATTAAGGCCGGGAAGGCCATCGATTATGAAGGACTTGGTACCGTAGAATTTCTCGTAGATAAGAATCGTCGTTTCTACTTTATGGAAATGAATACCCGTATTCAGGTCGAACATCCCGTAACTGAAGAAGTCATTGATCACGATTTGGTCAAAGAACAGATAAAGGTAGCGGCCGGTTTACCGATCACCGGAGACAACTACCTGCCTACTTTGCACGCCATGGAGTGTAGAATCAATGCTGAGGATCCATTCAACAATTTCCGCCCTTCTCCTGGAGCCATTACATCCTTTCACAGTGCCAAGGGTCATGGAGTTAGGGTAGATACGCATGTCTATGCGGGTTATACGGTACCTCCCTACTATGATTCAATGATCGCCAAACTCATTTGCAAAGCGCAAACCCGTGAAGAGTGCATAAAAAAAATGCAGAGAGCCTTAGACGAATTTATCATCGAAGGCGTTAAAACCACTATTCCCTTTCACCGACAGTTGATGAGGGAGGAAAACTTCAGAAAAGGTAACTTTGACACGGGGTTTATGCAACGGTTCAAATTGAAACCCGACGAATAGATCCGGATCAACAGCTGTTGGTGCCGGGCATTAAATCAACTGGCATTGGCAACCTTTTGGAAACTCTTTAGAAAGATTATCTCTTATAAATGGCAGGTCACCGGCAATGTCATTTGCAATATTCTGGTAGCCCTCTTTACCGTAGTCAGTATACCAGCCATCATACCCTTTTTTGAAATTCTCTTTCAACAGGTTGAATTAGTGACTGAACATCAGGAATTTTCCTTTTCACCAGGTTCATTTGTGCCATGGGCCAAGCATCAATACAGTAAACTGATCATTGATCATGGCAACCAGACAGCACTATTATACATCTGTGGACTCTTGGTTGTACTTTTTCTCTTTAAAAATTTGTTTCGATACCTTTCGTTGGCTTTCCTGGTACCCGTTAGAAACAATGTGATCAAGGACATCAGACAGGATATGTATGAAAAGGTCCTTGCTCTGCCGCTGGGATATTACTCCAGTGAAAAAAAAGGCGACTTGATTGCCCGGTTCTCTACAGATGTACAAGAAGTTGAGCATAGCATACTTAATGTGATCGAGGTAATGGTAAAGTCACCACTCATCATCATGGGATGTATAGCCTTTATGCTCTACGTAAGTCCTGGCCTGACTCTTTTCGTGTTTGCTTTGATCCTGTTTACCACTTTGATCATTGGCGGCATTTCACGTACACTCAAACGCACCTCCCGACTGGCTCAAAACCGGTTAGGTGAAATCGTTTCCACCGTCGATGAAACCATCTCGGGACTTAAGATCATCAAAGCTTTCGGTGCCGAATCCTATTTTACCAAGCAGTTTCGAGCTCAAAACAATGACTTTAAAGATCTCCTCAATAAGATCTTGTGGAGGCGTGACCTTTCCAGTCCTCTCTCAGAATTTTTAGGTATCCTCACCGTTGCGGTATTACTTTGGTATGGCAGCTATCAAGTCTTTGGTGACCGTCTGGAGCCGAGTACCTTCTTTGCTTTCATCTTTGCATTTTTCAGTGTGATTGAACCAGCAAAGTCTTTTGCTAAAGCCTATTACGACATCCAAAAAGGTATGGCAGCCGCTGAGCGAATTCAGCTTTTGATGCAAGAACCCCTCACCATTAAGGATGCACCAGATACAATGACGGTCCAGAGCCTCAATGAAGGGATTTTCCTCGAACATGTATGGTTTCAATATGCTGCTCATGAGCCATATGTGCTCAAAGATGTATCCATGGCTATACCGGTTGGGAAGGTGGTGGCCATCGTGGGTGCCTCAGGATCAGGAAAGACTACCATCATAGACTTGATCAACCGCTTTTATGAGGTGTCGCAGGGCCGCATTACCGTTGATGGTGTCGACATACGGAATATCAGCATGGCCAGCTTGCGGTCTTTATCGGCCATTGTTTCGCAGGAGCCGGTGGTCTTCAATGATACGATTTACAACAACATAACATTTGGTCTTCCTGGGGTGGGAGAGAAAGAAGTCATTAATGCCGCCAAAGTTGCCCATGCTCATTCCTTTATTTTGCAAACCGAGAATGGATACCAGACCACTGTAGGTGATCGAGGAGTCAAACTCAGTGGCGGCCAGCGTCAGCGAATAACTTTGGCGAGGGCGATTTTAAAAAACGCACCATTGTTAATTCTGGATGAAGCCACCTCTGCCCTCGACAGCGAATCTGAGAGAGAGGTACAATTGGCCCTGAAAAATATCTTGCAAAACCGTACCGTAGTCATCATTGCTCACCGGCTCTCAACAATCCAGCACGCAGATGTTATTTTTGTGATGAAAAATGGCAGGATCATTGAAACAGGAAAACATAAGGAATTGATAATGAGAAATGGTGAATACAAAAAGTTTGTCGAACTGCAGGCCTTTTGAACCCTATGCGCAATCTTACACCCCTCATATTACTCTGTACCCTGAGCTTCTATATTAGCGCTCAGCAACCTGGTGTGCAAAACTCCATGCCAGTAGAGGTGGGTGATACCCTTTTCTATTTTACCGACGATCTGCCACAGCGGATCAAAATCACCCCGGAAGGACCAGACCAAGATTGGAATTACACCAACTTAAAAGCGCCTTATCTTGAATATATGTTGGTGGGTCCCGCAGAATCTGGACGAAATTCCCAAAAGTATCCAGAGGCAGATCTGGTCTACATCGATCAGGAAGGCCGAGAGGAATACATCGATTTGCGAGAGGAAGGAATTTGGAAACTGGGGGGCAACTATGTGTCTAGATACTTGGGGAGTGTCAACACCCAATACGAATTCGAAGATGGTATTCAATGGCAGCAAAATTCGGTGAAATATCTGGACGCATGGCAAATGAAAAGCGAACTATCAGAACAGACACTGATTGACGATCTTCCTCGATCAAAACGTATGGAATTTCGAGGTCTCGATAGCCTTCGTTGGCATGGAACCTTGACCCGTCAGTTTTTTGCTGATGCATGGGGCAGCCTTCGGCTACCCGGTGGTCAATACCGTGTACTGCGAATACGGGTAGACGATGACATCCAGATCAATGACCTGATGACCAAAAGGAGAGGTAGTGCATGGACCTCAAGTGATCAGAAGAGCTGGAACAATTCAAAAAGATCTTACTATCATTTCGTCGATCTGGAGACAGGCGAAATAAAAGCCATCGTCTATCTAGATGCCACAAATCAGCCGGATCAGGTGGTTTATACCATGCCCAAGGGCTTGGCAAGATACTACCCACCTGCTACTCCTGGTCAATGGCTGTATGCTTATCCCAATCCCGCCTTCTCCATTGTACGCTTTAAATTCACTGACTTAAGACCCGGAATCTATACCATTAGATTTTACAATATCTTGGGTAAAGTGCTGATGGAAATGCCTCAGAGACTGGAGGATAATGCCACTGTCGAAGTAAGTGTTGGCCACTTAGCCAAAGGAACGTATCTATACAGTGTGATCGGTCCTGAAGGGAAAAAACTCATCACCAAACGGCTGGTGATCTTAAAGCCCTAGCCCCTGGCAGAAAAAACTTGGTCTTCTGGATGGCCTCCCTGAGCAGAATGTCAGCCATTACTACCCGTATTCACTGTACTTGTTGCGATATTCAACCGGCGTTAAACCCATGATTCTCTTGAACACCGTCCGAAAAGCTTTGGCTTCAGCGTAACCCACCTCATACATCACTTCACTATATTTTTTCTCATAGATGCTAAGCTGCGTTTGGCCGCTTCAACTTTGATAATTTGGCGCGATCAACCCCTTTAAGTGCCGTTTTCACGGCTCTTAATGCTCAGAATTACTGCGCAAATTTGTATTGGTTACCAAATTCTTTTTTCGGGATTTCTCAGAGAGTGGACGACTAAGCCCGGACCATCAAAATGGTCGTAAGTTTGATTTTCAGTACGAGAAGCCATCATAGATTTCCGGCAAGGTTTGAATGGAATCCATGTCGGTGAGATTAACGCGTGTGATCAATAATGGGCTGACGAGGGCGTACCAACACAGTCATCGAAAAAATAGTTTGGGGCGACCTTAACCGATAAATCCGGCAATCATTGGGTTGTTTCGGTGCAATAGCAAACGCCAATGAATGCTGTTGTCCAGGCAATTATTTTAGATCAAGCAAATAAAACCTATGGGTATCGGCAAAACTTCACAGAAAATCACTCCATTTCTTTGGTTTGACCACCAAGCCGAGGAAGCTATCCACTTCTATGTCAGTGTATTTCCCAACTCTAGCATCAAATCTTTGAAGAGGTGGCCAAAAGAATCTGATTTCCCTTCAGAATCTGTAAACCCCGATAAGATATTTCAGGGAATCTTTACACTAGACGGGATTCAGTTTCACGCCATCGATGCAGGACCGATGTTTACTTTCAATCCTTCTATATCATTTCTAGCGGTTTTCGAATCTGAAGATGAAATCCGCAACATCTGGAATAAATTCATTGAAGGAGGGGAGGCCTTAATGCCATTAGATGGTTATCCTTGGAGTGAACTGTACGGATGGGTTACAGATCGCTTTGGATTATCCTGGCAGATCATGAAAGGGAAATTACAGGACGCCGGCCAGCGCATTACCCCGCTTTTCATGTATTCTGGAGAACAGCGTGGACATGCTGAAGAAGCTATGAATTTCTATGTCCAGATTTTTAAAGATTCAGGGATTGATGGTGTGCTAAAATACGACTCCAAGGACGCGGCACCGGAGGGATTGGTAAAGCACGCCCAGTGCCGACTGGCTGGTCAGACCTTTATGCTGATGGACAATGGTACCGAAAACGACATTCCATTTACAGAGGCCATCTCGCTATTTGTCAGCTGTTCGGGACAAGAGGAGGTGGATTATTACTGGAATCGATTTACCGAGGACGGGAGTGAATCCAGGTGTGGATGGCTCAAGGACAAGTTTGGTGTATCCTGGCAGATTGTACCGGAATTTCTTCGTGACAAAATCAATAGCGGCCACCCGGAGCTTCTGAAAAACATGATGGCTGCGCTGAGCCAGATGAATAAATTAGAGGTAGCCAAATTGGAAGAAGCCTACAACAATAGCTGACCAAAGGACTTCCTAATCTCACCTGTGCAAATTGTGTATTCACTACAAGATTAATATTATAAAAGGCAAAGATGGAACGAATCAAATTCACGACGACAATCAATGCACCCAGTGATATCGTATGGGCAATATTGTGGAACGATGAAACTTATCGACAATGGACTGCAACTTTTGCTGAAGGCTCTTATGCCGATACCGACTGGTCGGAAGGGAGTAAGGCTCTTTTTCTGACTGCTGATGGCAATGGCATGGTCAGTAAAATCAAAACCAATATCCCTAACTCATTTATGTCAATAGAACATTTAGGTGTCGTCAAGCAGGGTGTAGAGGACACCGGCAGTGAGGAGGTCAGACAGTGGGCAGGGGCAGAGGAAAACTATACGCTGGAAATGGTCAATGGAAAAACACAACTAAGCGTGGAAATGGAAATCGCAGAGGATTACCGAGACTACTTTGTGGCGACCTGGCCCAAAGCACTGGAAAGTATCAAAGCCTTATCAGAAAATAAGATGACCGGAGCATAGTCTGGGTTGTAAGGAACTGGAAGTTGAGTCAAATCTCGTTCATGTGGTAATACAATGCCGCAAAATGTGTGCAGGCAGCCATCAAGACAAACAAATGCCAGATGGTATGATACCACTTGCGGTGATCATGATGATAAAAATAGGTACCCATGGTATAAAGGACACCTCCTAAAAGGACAAGCCGCAAAGTCCAAGTGGATGTAAATGGCCAGATCAAATAGATGGTAAATATGCCAAGCCAACCCATCACCAGATAATAAGCCAGTGAAATCCATGGTTTCATATTCCAAGCCAGGAGCTTCTTCAATGTACCCACCAGTACCATCATCCACATCAAAGCCAGCAGGTATGGGGACCAGGGATCATCCCACGCAGTTAGGAGATAAGGCGTATTGCTGCCAGCAATGAAGAAGTAAATGGCGAGGTGGTCTACCTTACGGAGTCGAACCTTCCAGCGTTCTTCACTGATGGCATGGTATACCGCAGATGCCACGAAGACACCGAAAAAGGTCGATAAGTAAATGATGATGGCAACGGTCTCCTGAAGATGGCTAGCGGTTTGATAGAGGAAATATCCAAACGGCAGGACGAAGATCACACCCAAGAGATGGGTAACCGCATGGATTCTTTCCTGACTAGTACTGAATGGGATTGTATTTGTCTTATCTTTCATAGCTGGCCAAAACAGTGATCATAACCCATGATCTCCCCTATTCAACGGATTCAGCATCCACTTGTTTCCCAAAAGGAGGTCCAACTTTACATTAAGAGGGACGATTTGATCAAAGGAGGTGCCCACGGGAATAAGTTTCGCAAACTGAAACACTATGTAGAAAAAGCCAAATCTTGTAGTAATCCGGTCCTACTCTCCTTTGGAGGTGCTTTTTCAAATCATCTCTTTGCCATTGCCTATGCCGGATACCAGTGCAAGTTAAAAACCATCGGTTATGTACGGGGCGAGTTAGATCTTGCAAATCCGACTACCCAGGCATTGCTCCAATGGGGCATGCAATTAAAGCCCACTGATCGAACTACCTACCGATCTATGCAAGATCCCTCGGCACTTGACAGTTTACAGAGGGAAAACCCTGAAGCCATTGTCATTCCGGAAGGAGGTGCGGGTCCTCTCGGGATTAAAGGAATACAGTCGTTGGTGGATGAGGTGTATCAGCAATCACCCACATCTTTTGATTATTGGGTCTGCCCAGTGGGTACCGGTACTACAGCGGCAGGACTCTACTTAAACCTGCGACGGGGCGAACAACTCATGGCTGTCTCGGTACTTAAGGGACTAGATGCCCGTCTGTGCATAGCCAAATTGCTGGACAAACCCATTGATGAATTTGGTCAGGAATTAATTTGTTTGGATGCAGCACTGGGTGGTTTTGCAAAATTGAGTCATCGGGTCGAAGTACTTATTCATGAGTTCTTTAACAACTATGGAATTCTGCTCGATCCCATATATGGTGCCAAAGTCATGTTAAAACTCCTAGACTGCCTGGAAAAGGATCTCTTTCCTAAGGGATCCAAGATCTTATACTTACACACTGGAGGCTTACAGGGAAATTGGGGATATAATTACCGGTTTGGTAGAAAAATACCTACCCCGCCAGCCGCTCATTTTAATATGCCCGAAGATAAAGCATGAACCAACCAAGGCGTAAAAAGTTGGGGAGATGCAATTGAGCAATGGTGTTAAACCATAATATTGATCCTATGTATTGAGGATCGTTCAGGCTGCACTGATGAGATCACTCATGTTACCTCTAAGCAACCTATGCAATGTGCTAATCTTACTTATTGCTCATCACTCTTCGGGCGAAAGCCTCGATCACTGGCGCAAAATGCTGGTGCTCCAGGCGCTGAACCTTAGCTCTGATGTCATCGGGTTCATCTTGAGGATCAATTTGGCAGGTGGCCTGAAACACAATGTTTCCATCGTCAAATTCTTTATTGACTTCATGAATCGTAATGCCTGATTTTTCCTCTCCCGCTTGTTTCACAGCTTGGTGAACGTGCATACCATACATACCCTTCCCCCCGTACTTGGGCAGCAATGCAGGATGGATATTAAGCATTCGGCCTTGAAATTGATCGACCAAATATGCAGGTATCAACCAAAGAAAACCAGCCAGCACGATGAGATTAACTTGGTATGATTGGAGATCTTTGACGATCTGCTCTGACCTGTAAAAGGACTTTCTCTCTAATACATAAGTATCAATCCCATGCCGTTGAGCGATTTTCAGAACACCCGCCCCTGGTTTATTGCTGATCAATAGCACAACATCGATATTAGGAACGGTTTGGAAGTACTCAATGATCTTTTTGGCATTGGTACCCGTGCCAGAGGCAAATATGGCAATGCGCACTTGGTGTGATTCTAGCTCAGGGATGGTTTGCATGAGTGGAGTGCATCAATCAGCGTCGTATGGGAATGTACTTATTTCGATTAGCTGGATCTACCGTCGTCATTATGCGGTAGACTTCATTTTTCTGGGTGCGATCGGCTACGGCAAACACTTGGTTAAGTTCCTGTGCTTTGGCATTGGCAAACATTTGAACGATCATTGAATTTACGTAGTCGTTACTGACTTTCTCAATGCCCTTGAGGGCTTCTAAAATGGCATCCTTCCCCTGCTGAGGATTCGAAGCCATAAGATCAAGGCCGAGCCGATGATAGTCATATAAGGCCTTTCGATACGGCCGAGATCGTGGGCTCAAGATGTTTTCAATCATGAAATATCGATTTCGACCATTTGCTTTGCTTCCCCACCCGCTGTTGCCATCAGTAACCAACTCTCCCGGCAGGGTGTTGATAATCTCATTGGCCTTTTGATAGTATGGATCCCCGCCATACAATTGAAAGCTGTCGTGATCCAGCCCTAGAATGTAATAGGCATAGAAAGCCATAGTTGAGGTCAAATTATCACTAAAGATATTGTCAGAATAGATGATTGGGGTAGTTTCTTCAAAGGTGAAATTAAACTCCTTATCGAGGTGATTAAGTAAGGGTGTCTCGTAATCAGATCCATACACTGGTCTCACTGCCTGGATACTAAGATCTGCTCCAAAGGTCGTGGCAGAAAACTCCGCCTTGATGGTCAGGATCAGGTTGCATTTGATGCGTTCGTGTTCTTCATAACTGACATCCGTCCATTTACGGTTGTTTAAGAACTCGTGCAATTTCGACTCCAGTTCGCGAAAAATCTTCGGGTCCGTAGTCTGAAGGGTGGGAGCATTTACCTCTACATCAAATGAAAACTCCTGTGCACCTGTCCAGGTACTTACAAGGGTTAAAATGCAAAAGATCCAACGGTTTTTCATGACTTTCTATCCTTTTTGGCTTACCAGCAATTCCACCTGATCAACGATCTGTTCAGCCAGTTCAGTCTTTAATTGTAGGGGTAATCTTTTGTGAGGAAGATTGGGCTGCAACAAGGTAACCTGGTTGGTGTCGTATTGAAAACCACTTCCTTCATCTTGTAATGAATTTAAAACCAGTAAATCGAAATTCTTTTCTCTAAGCTTTTTCTCCGCATTTTCTAAGCCATTCTGTGATTCTAGCGCAAAGCCAACAGAAATTTGATCTTTTTGTTTTGTTGATCCAATCTCTTGCGCTATATCTACCGTTGTCGTCAATTGCAGGGCCAATTCATGGCGGCCGCTCTTTTTGATCTTTTCTGAGGAAGTTTCGATCGGAGTAAAATCTGCCACGGCAGCCGCTAAGATGGCCAGCTGGACCGTCGGCCATATCTTTACACAGACCTCCGCCATTTGCGATGCTGATCGGACCCTATGGATCTCAAGTAGTGGATGAGAAAGATCCAGATGGTTCGGACCGATCACCAAATGTACTTCGCATCCGCGATCTCCCAGGGCTTTTGCGAGGGCCAAGCCCATCTTACCAGTTGACCGATTTCCAATGAACCTAACCGGATCGAGGTCCTCATAGGTAGGTCCGGCGGTCACCATTGCCTTGAGGCCTTCCAGACTGCCTTTTTTTTTAAAAAATTCGTTCAGGACTCCGCAAATTTCTTCAGGCTCGGCCATCCGCCCGGGTCCAACCAAACCACTGGCAAGTTCCCCTTCGCCTACTTCAATCATTCGGACGTCATCCTTCTTTAGGCGCTCGATATTCCGTTGAGTGGCCCCATGAGCCCACATATCCAGATCCATTGCCGGAGCTACAAACACCGGTGCTCTGCACGAGAGGTAAACTGCACTCAGCATGTTGTCACAGAGGCCCGTGGCCAATTTGGCGATGGTATTGGCAGTGGCAGGAGCAATAACCAGGGCATCGGCCCATAGTCCCAATTCAACGTGATTATTCCAAGCTTCCCTGGTAGCGACTTCCGTATACACCTGATTCCGGGAAAGGGTATGCAAAGTCAATGGTGTGATAAAATTTTGGGCATCTGAGGTCATGATGACCTTGACCTCAGCACCTGCCTTGACAAGGAGACGGGTCAGAAAAGCTGCCTTGTATGCAGCGATACTACCAGAAATGCCCAGCAGCAGCTTTTTACCCCTTAGCATGAAAACGGTACTTGATAGAGGATCGTCACCGGTCTGAGGGAGCATCCTCTCCATCATCACCGGTTGTTTCCTGATCTCTATAGCGATGATAAATATTATCTGCTAAAAATTCCTCAGTGGCGATCAGCGCTGGATTTGGCAAACGCTCATAAAATTTGGAAATTTCAATCTGCTCCTTATTTTCTTGCACCTCCTCAATGGTATCAGACGCAATGGCAAATTCATCGAGTTTTTCAGAAAGCTCTTGCTTCAACTCCACATTGAGTTGGTTTGCCCGCTTACTAATGATCGCCAAGGATTCGTAAATGTTCCCGGTCTTGTTAACCAACTCAGTAATATCCCGTGCTTTTGCAAAGGCGTTGTATCCCTGAGCTTGTGATTTGATATCTGTCATGTATTAAATGTTTTAATCTTTACTTGACTCTTCCTGAGCATTTCGCGGGCTTCGGGCTTATATCGGCTTGACGGAAACTTTTTGTCAAAATCTCGGTATTTTTCAATGGCTTCCTCGTACCTCTCTTCTTGCTTTTCGTAAAAACTATTTTCAGCCAGAAGAAACGCAGACTTTAGGATCAAGAATCGTACTTCCTCAGCATTCGATGACTCAGGAAAGTCCTTCAACAAATTTTCAAAGCTATGCACTGCAGAGGTGTAATCTTTCAGATCAAAGTATAACCGCCCCTGGTCAAAAGCTTTTTGCTCAAGTTTCTGACGGCACTCATCAATCAATGTATTGCAGCGGGCTGCTCGTTCACTGTTGGGATAAGTATTCACAAAGAGTTGGAACTGATCGATGGCCTTTTGGGTATAGGTCTGGTCCAATCGAAAACTAGGAGAGAGGAGATAGTTCGAATATCCCCGCATAAAATCAGCCTCCTCTCGCAAATCACTGGATGTAAACGTATTAGAAAAATTGTCAAAGTAATGGGCCGCCAGCAGAAAACTGTTTAGATAATAATGGGTGTAAGCATACTTAAAAGAAAGTTCTTCAGCTTTGGCGGTTCCTCTGAAACTGTTCAAGATAAGCTCAAAAAGGGTCTGGGCTTTCAAGTACTCCTCCTGCTCGTAATATTCCATAGATTTACTAAATATTAACTCAGGATCGGTACTGGTTCGAACTTTTTCAAATTCGGTTCGACAGGCGGTCAAAGCCAGCACCAGAAAGCCAAAAAAAATAAGTGGAAAGCACTTGCTTTTCATAGGGCTGCAAAATTACAATTATTCACTTACAAGATCAAGTACAACCTGAGTCGTACATTAATACTAAGGAATAACGGTCTTTGGACGGTAAAGACCTGATGGTGAACAAATTTTAAGAGGACCTTAACTGCAAGGGTTACCAAGCGTTGCTGTCGCTTACAACGACTCAATCTTGGTCTACTAGGAAGCGACTTTTAGTTGAGTCAACTTCGATTTGTTTAGCTTTTCCTTGGCATAGCGCAAATCCAGCTCAAATGTTTTCAACTCCTTATTTGAAGGCATTTCAAACATTGCATCAGTCATAATGGCCTCACAAATTGATCTCAATCCCCTTGCTCCTAATTTGTATTCAAGCGCTTTTTCGGCAATAAATTCTATAGCCCCTTTGGTCACCTTAAATTCGATGTCTTCCAAAGCAAACAGCTTCTCATATTGCTTAATGATCGCATTTTTTGGAGCGGTTAGGATGGTTTCAAGCGCTTTCTTATCCAGTGGATTCAAATAAGTCAGCACCGGCAGGCGCCCAAGAAGCTCTGGGATCAAACCATATTGCCGTAAATCTAGGTGTGTAATGTACTGAAGTAAATTTTCGCGATCGACCTGCTCCTTCAATTTCTGGTTGTAACCGATCACCTGGGTATTGAGTCTTCGCGCAATAATTTTTTCAACCCCATCAAAGGCTCCGCCACATATAAAGAGGATGTTCTCGGTATTTATCTTGATCAATTTCTGTTCAGGATGTTTACGACCACCTTGTGGCGGAACATTTACATCGGTACCTTCCAGCATCTTCAACAAAGCTTGTTGGACACCTTCGCCTGAGACATCACGCGTAATGGAAGGATTGTCACTCTTGCGGGCGATTTTGTCGATCTCATCGATATATACAATACCTTTTTCTGAGGCTTCGACATTGTAATCACAGACTTGCAATAGGCGGCTGAGGATACTCTCCACATCTTCGCCTACATATCCTGCTTCGGTAAAAACCGTTGCATCCACGATGGCAAAAGGTACATTCAATAGCCGCGCAATCGATTTTGCCATCAGTGTCTTACCCGTTCCAGTTCGGCCTACAAAAAGTATGTTAGACTTTTCAATTTCCACATCATCGTTTAGCTCGACCCCAATCCTCTTATAGTGATTATATACAGCAACAGCGAGGTACTTTTTGGCATCGTCCTGGCCGATCACGTATTCGTCTAAGTAGTCTTTGATCTTTTTTGGAGTCAAGTTGGCAGGCAAAAGGAATTTCCCTTTCTCTTGATCCTGGCTGGTGAAGAGTTCTTCCTTAACTATGTCGGTTGCTTGCTCGACACAGACTTCACAAATGTGGCCATCGATTCCGGCAATTAGTATTAGGGCCTCTCCTTTATCGCGGCCACAAAACGAACACCTTACTTTTTGCTCTTCCATGGTAGATGGTCATTGAAAGTACAAAGGTAGATAATTAGTTGGAGCATTGATCATCCTGAAAGGGTTCGATCAACTCTCTTTGTCCTTCTCAGCTCTTTCCAAGACTTCATCCACTAATCCGTAATCCTTGGCCCGATCGGCGGTCATCCAATTGTCGCGATCTGAGTCCTTTTCAATCGTATCAAGATCCTGTCCCGTATGCCTTGAAAGGATAGCATATAATTCCTCTTTCATCTTCTTGATCAGATTGTAGGATATCTCCATATCAGTGAACTGCCCCTGCATGCTGCCGGAAGGCTGGTGTATCATGACTCGGGCATGAGGTAATGCAGTGCGCTTACCACTGGTGCCTGCAGCCAGAAGCACAGCTCCCATGGAGGCAGCCAGACCTGTACATATGGTAGCAATATCTGGAGAAACGTATTGCATGGTATCATAAATTCCCAGGCCGGCGATCACTGAGCCACCAGGGCTATTAATAAACATCTGTACATCGCGTTTAGGATCGGTTGATTCCAAGAACAGCAGTTGAGCTTGAATGACATTGGCTACATAGTCATTGACGGGCACCCCCATGAAGATGATCCGGTCCATCATGAGACGTGAGAAAACGTCCATCCCTACAACATTGAGTTGACGCTCCTCAATGACATGAGGAGTAAATCCCTGGATGTTCGGGGCGGCAGTCTCCATATACTTATCAAGATTGGCACTGCCAAAACCCAAATGCTTTATTGCGTACTTCCTAAATTCATCCTTGTGAAACATTACTTTTCCGGTTTAGATTTGCTGTTTTTCAGTAAATATGGTCATCTATTAATGCCAGTTGGGCTTTAATTGTTTAGACATGTCATTCCTCTTCGTTGCTAATTTCTTGAGAAGCAGCCCTCGCCTCTTTGACCTTCTCCTCAAAATCTTTGACATTAATCGATACTGGATTGAGGATAACTTGATCGCGGATGGTTTCAAAAACCTTGTCGGAGATCTTGTCCTGGTAAACTTTCTGCACACTTTCTCTATTGCGCATCATTTCATCAATATACCGATTCATGCTTTCCTCAGGAAGGTCAACATTACCCAAATAGTTTAACAACTGCTTCTTAAAAGCCTCTCTCACCTCTTCAGGGTCTACCTTCAAATCATAAGTTGAAATGATATTCTTCTCAATCAGATTCCATGCCAGGCTTTGAGAAAAGTCAGGGTAGTCCTTTTCTACTTGAGTGAGGGCCAAATCTTCGTTGCTAGCTACCAGCCATCTTTTGAGAAAGTCTTCTGGCAATTCCAGCGGATTGAGGTCGATCAGCCGGGTTTGAAAATCCCTAAATAATAAAGCTTCTGACTGAGCATCATAATAACTTTGAATATGGCCCTTGATCACTTCCCTGGCCTGTTCTTCAGTGGTCACCTCCTCTCCATAGGCCTTTTTGAAGAACTCCTCATCCAGGTCGGCAGGCTCGATACGACTGGCCTCTACTATGGTTGCTTCATACCAGGATCCAACCTCCCGATCCATCTCATCCTCTTCCAAGTTTAAAAGATATTTTCTGACGTAGGATTCCTCTCTTTCTCCTTCCAAGGTAAAAATGTCAAATCGTACCTTATCTCCAATTGCCTTGCCCTTGATCTCCTCACGCAGTGATGGATCGGCCACATCAGATAGGAGCAGGCTGAACGCAGTCTCAAAACCTTTATTTTTCAGTACATCTCCATCGAGCTCCCGGGCATTAAAAGTGAGGCGATCAGACTCCTCAAAATCACTTTCGGGATGTACTTCTTTACCAGTTTTTTTGCGTGCAGCTTCCAGATCACGATCTATCATCTCGTCTTCGACATTCACCACAAATTGATCAAACGATTCTTCTTTGCTCAACCCAACAACCTTAAATTCTGGTTCCAAACCAATGTCAAATCTGAATTCAAAGTCCTCTAGACTGTTGATGTCAAAATCATAAACCTTTTGGTCCTCCGCTGGTAAGGGCTGTCCCAGCAAATTGAGATCCTCTTCCTTGAGATAGTCACCCAATTCTTCTTGAACCAATTTATTGACCACATCGGCCAGCATGGCCTTTCCATACATCTTGCGGATCACACTCATGGGAACTTTCCCTTTGCGAAATCCGCGCATGTTGGCAGTTTGCCGGTATTTGTTTAGTTCGCTTTTCAGCTTAGGTTCATAGACTTCGATTGGTACACTAACTGCCAATTGTGCTTCGATTGGTGTCTTGTTGGTACGATTTACACTCATGGTGTGCAAAGCTATTTTGTAAGGTTTCCAAATTATGAGGTGTGGACCGGTTAAAAAGGTCAATAAAAAGTGCGGGTGAAGGGACTCGAACCCCCACGCCTCGCGGCACTAGATCCTAAGTCTAGCGTGTCTACCAATTCCACCACACCCGCATGTAAGACTTTCGCCATTAAGACCGAGTGATAAGGGTTGCCGGGCGACCCTTGGTCAAAAGCGATGCAAAGATAAAATCTTTTTGGAATTGCTAACGGAGCTAATAATCAAATGGCTGATCTACAGGGCAATAGCAAAATTCTCTTAGATTTGTTGGGAAACCAACTCCTTGGAACAATCGTTGTTAATAAAGTATGAACGCAAGGGTATAAATGGCTCAAACCGTATCCATAGCATCTGACGACAGGAAACTCATCCAGTCAGCTTACCGAAAGTTGTTGCGAACGCTCGGCCCAGATCTCGACAAGGCCGACCGCAAGCACATAAGGATGGCCTACGAAATTGCCGTAGAGGCACACAGTAAACAGCGTCGTAAGTCCGGTGAACCCTACATCCTACATCCAATTGAGGTGGCGAGGATTTGTGCAGAAGAAATCGGTCTCGGCCCTACGGCGGTAATCTCTGCATTACTCCACGATGTAGTTGAGGATACTCCTGTTACTTTGGAAGATATCCAGTCCAAATTTGGCGAGAAGATCGCTCATCTTGTCGATGGCCTCACCAAATTGAAAAGTGACTATAACCGAACACTGGCTCAAGCTGAAAACTTTAAGAAGGTACTCAGTACGCTGGTATACGATGTGCGAGTGGTTTTGATCAAGATGGCCGACCGACTACACAATATGCGGACCATCAGTTCGATGCCCAAGCACAAACAGATGAGGATTGCCTCTGAGACAACCTATATATATGCTCCATTGGCACACCGTCTGGGACTATACAATCTAAAGACCGAACTGCAAGACCTATGCATGAAGGTCTCTGATCGTGACACTTACGCTGAAATCGCCGAAAAACTTCGCGAGACCAAGGATCAGAGAAATCAGTACATCAGCGAATTTATCGATCCTCTAAAAGAAAAGCTGGATGGTCTAAAGATCTCTTACCGTATTCATGGCCGACCCAAATCAATTTCCTCGATCTACAATAAGATCAAAAATAAGAATGTCCCTTTTGAGGAGATCTACGACCTCTTTGCAGTGAGAATCATCATTGATGTTCCACCTGAGATGGAAAAACCTATGTGTTGGCAAGTTTACTCCATCGTCACGGATGTTCATACACCCATTCCAGAACGGCTTAAAGATTGGGTAACCACTCCCAAATCTAACGGGTACGAGTCTCTTCACACGACGGTGATTGGACCAAAGGGGAGATATGTCGAGGTGCAGATTCGATCGGAGAGAATGGACGAAATAGCCGAACGTGGTTTTGCGGCCCATTGGAAATACAAAGGTGTCACGAACCAGCAAGACATTTATGAGTCTTGGCTTGACAACATTCGCGATTTGATGGAAGATGCTGACAAAGATGCACTCGAATTCATCAGCGACTTTAAGAGTAACTTATTTAAGGAGGAGGTCTTTGTATATACTCCCAAAGGTGATATGAAGGTCCTACCCAAGGGGGCCACGGCATTGGATTTTGCTTTTAGCATTCACACTGACATAGGTTCCAGATGTACCGCCGTAAAGGTTAACAACAAGTTGGTACCGATGGGGCATCGCCTGGAGAGCGGAGATCAGGTGCATGTCACCACAAGTAAAAACCAAAGACCCAATGAGAGCTGGCTTAAGATGGTGGTTACAGGCAGAGCCAAGTCTAAGATCAAATCTGCCTTAAGAGAAGACTATAGAAAGATCAGCTCATTGGGCAAAGAGATCTTGGAGCGTAAATTGAAGAATTACAAACTTGATTTTGAAAAAAATGTAGATGCGGTCACCAAGCACTTTGGCTACAAGACCCGCAACGAATTGTACGTAGGCATTTATAACTCAGCGGTCAACCTTACTGAGCTTAAACAAGTACCGGCGGAGCACGGAATATTAGATTTTAATGCCGAAAAAATCATGTTGCTTCCTCGTCGTCGATCAAGCAAGAAAGACAGGGAGAGATTGCAAAAACCCATGGTTCTGATCAATGGTGAACCGGGAGACCAGTATGACTTCACCTTGGCCTCTTGCTGTCACCCTGTACAAGGAGATGATATTTTCGCTTTTGTCGGTACGGCGAATGGCATTAAAATTCATCGTTCTTCCTGCCCAAATGCTGAGCATTTGATATCAAATTTTGGGTATCGCCTCTTAAAAGCTGATTGGGGAAGTATTACGGATAAAGAGTATATCGCAAACCTCCTGATCACCGGAATTGACGACGGGCCTGGCGTTATCGAACGTGTCACCAATGAGATTTCCTCAAAACACGGCATGAATATCCGCTCGTTTGCCATCGAAGGCCATGAAGGATATTTCGAAGGAAGAGTAAGCTTGATAGTACCCAATACGAATCAGCTCAATCAGGTGATCAAGTCGCTAAAATCTCTAAATGGCGTCTCTAATGTGGTAAGAACGGAATAGTCCCATGGCAGCTCAAATCACAAGTCAAGCAATCATTAGTGAGGTCAAGGAGATCTTTGCAGATCATCTCGAACAACATGGACTCCGCAAGACCCCCGAGCGTTTTGCAATCCTGGAAGAAATCTACCATCGTACCGATCACTTTGATGCGGAGGCCTTGTACATCCATATGAAAAATCAAAATTACCGGGTCAGTAGGGCTACCGTTTACAACACATTGGAGTTGTTGGTGAGCTGCGATTTGATCAAGAAGCATCAATTTGGTAAAAACTTGGCCCAGTATGAAAAGTCACACGGGTATAAACAACATGACCATCTCATCTGTAATGACTGTGGTGAAGTCTTTGAATTCTGCGATCCGAGAATTCAACAAATTAAGAACACCATGTCTGATATTCTGCGATTTCAGATCACTGATCACTCCCTCAATCTCTATGGTTCTTGCTTGCGAGACTGCAAGAAGTTCACAGATCCTAAGTAAGATAGACCCAAGTCATTCCCTTTCTAGGCTTTACGGAAGAATGATTTTGTAAGGACATCGGTTGTGCACCGATCTAAAAATGGGTTTTGGTTTTTTCTATATTTGACCTTTGTGTATTTGTCAATGAAAATGCATGTCAGTTGATGTAATTTTAGGTCTTCAATGGGGCGATGAGGGTAAGGGAAAAATCGTTGATTATCTAGCACCCAACTATCAAATTATCTGCCGCTTTCAGGGAGGGCCAAACGCTGGACACACCCTTAAATTTGGTGGTTATAAGCATGTCTTGCACACCATTCCTTCAGGGATTTTCCGAGAAGACCTGGTGAATGTAATCGGCAATGGTGTGGTGATCGATCCTGTGACTCTGGCCAAGGAAATGAAACATGTGACGGAGGCAGGTGTTCCACTGAATGGAAATCTTCTCGTGGCCAGAAAGGCCCATTTGATCTTGCCAACACATCGTCTCTTAGATCGAGCTTCTGAGGTAGAAAAGGGAAAGCAAAAGATCGGCTCAACCTTGCGTGGTATCGGACCCACTTATATGGATAAGACGGGACGGAATGGCCTTCGGGTCGGAGATATCGAGGCAAAAGACTTCCGGGCAAAATATGAAGCCCTCAAGAAAAAACATCTGGGCTTGCTCCAAATCTATCCCGAAATTGAGTTTAATCTAGAAGAAGAGGAAAACGAGTGGTTTGATAAGATAGAGATGTTGCGATCACTTCCCTTTATTGATGGTGAGTACTACTTAAATCAAGCCCTTGACAAAGGACAGAAAGTGCTTGCTGAAGGTGCCCAAGGGAGCATGTTAGATATTGATTTTGGAACCTACCCCTACGTGACTTCTTCTAATACCGTAACTGCGGGCGCATGTACCGGTCTGGGAATTGCCCCGTCGCGAATTGGTCAGGTTATCGGCATTACAAAAGCATACTGTACACGGGTTGGAAGCGGTCCTTTCCCGACTGAACTATTCGACGACGATGGTAAGAAGCTGGCCGAGCGGGGAGCTGAATTTGGTGCCACAACTGGTCGTCCACGCCGATGTGGGTGGTTAGATATACCACAGCTTAAATACGCGATCATGGTCAATGGTGTAACCCATCTGGTTATGACCAAGATCGATGTCCTCGATGAATTCAATGAGATTAAAGTTGCCACGGGTTACCAACTGCATGATAAAGAAACCACAGAAATTCCATTCAACATGCCAGACCAGACCATTCAACCGATCTATCAAACATTGCCTGGCTGGAGCACATCTTTGGATAACGTTGTAGATTTTTCTGATTTACCTGACTCCGCAAAATCCTATATCCAAAAAATTGAAGACTGGACTGGTGTTAATTTCAGCATGATATCGACCGGACCCGAACGACGTAAATTGCTAGAGAAGGAATCTCTACCTACTCCACTCGGGCAGTAACGATATACTGATAATCCAAGGTCCGATCGTCGGTAACAATGTTGCGATAGCCTGCTTCCTTGAGTTCATCTTCTACTTGAGAAAGAGAAATCTTTTCGTCATCTGGAGGTCCGTTGGGAATACTCTTTTTTTTGAATTCAATAATCACAATTTTTCCTCCTTCAGCCAATTTTGACTTTAGTCTATTAAAATAGTCAACCCGGTCATCGATGTAAACATAAGTGCTGACCAACAGTATCGCATCAGCTTCTCCATCTTTCAACATTGGATCATCAGGCTTAGCCATCCGGGCTTCAAATTTCTCCTGCTGCTCTGAGGGAAGAAGAGACCGCTTATCCTCAAGGAACCTGACGAACTGAGGATCGATATCTACGGCGATAACCCTACCGGCCTTAGGTAACAATCGAAAGGCAAAATAGCCACTGCCGGCACCAAGATCCACCACTGTCTTACCTTCTAACGGGCCCATCAGGTCAATCACACGATCTGGTTTTTGCCATAGGTCACGATTTTCGTCCTCATATGCCGACAATTTCTGCTCAAACTCTCCCACCTCTCCCCAATTCGCCTGACTTTCTGTATCCGTATCTGGTGCGCCCGATGGAGTCTTCGGTGATTCACAACAAAACAGGGTTGTGATCAGATAGAAAATAATTGATATACTGAGGACTCGAGCCATTACATTTTTCAGGTTCTAACTATGGTGCGTTAAGATACATGCTCTCTAATAGAAGTGCTAATTTCCTGCGTACTACTTGGCTTCCACATTGGGGATTTTGCGTCAGGATGGCAAAGGCGAGCCAATGGTCTTGTTTGGACTTGATATATCCTACATAATTACGAACTCCACTTATTTGACCACTTTTCGCATAAATTGAACCACGGGCTGGTGAGGATCTGAGCATAGATCTTACTGTGCCAGCTTCACCAACCACAGGCAGTGACGTCCGCACGAGTTGAAACAAATCCGGTTTGTCGTGAGCATATGCGAGTATCTCCACTAGGCCTTTGGCATGCAGTGCGTTATCAGGGGCAAGTCCACAATAGTCTACAGATCGACAACCACCAAGCTCAATCCCTCTCGCCTCAAAGTACTCAATCAAGGAGGCTGTTCTTGGAGCACCCATTTTCTCTATCCACAAGCCAAGTCCTTCAGCATAAAGATTAACGCTCTGGTGATTCACCCATTTAATAATTGATTGAACGCTGGATGATGGCATCTCATCAAGCACCTCGATCTCACCGGTAGACTCATAGACCGAGATGGCATCACCGTCAACCACTATTCCGCTTTGCCTAAGTACATCCTTAACATGACGTGCTAGAAAGTATGGTGGATCCGGTAACGAACCCCTAATGACAAAAGAACCATTTCCCACAGGAATCGTACCTCGTATATAGCGATTGTTTTGTAGTGGAGCACCGATGATATAAGCTTGATCGCCACTGTGTCGAGGACCTGCCAAGACATAGCTTATGAGATCCAGGCCGGGAACCTGGGGACGAATAGACTCGATCTGGATCGCACTTCCTTCAACCAGCTCTTGTCGTAGCCTCACCTCATACTCATTGTCGTGAATGTTCAAACCACAAGCAACCGCTCCGTAGTAGTTGCCCAGATCTTCATAGGGCCATGAATTTGCTCCATCGGCAATAGAACAATAGGAAGCATCTGAAACAACAGCACCGGTGACGTACCTGATGTTTTGCTGAATTACCTTTGTTGTCCAATGCTCTAATAGACTCCTAAATGGATAATCGTGCCGAGGAGAACCAAGGGTTGGATCTCCAGCACCTCGAATGATGAGATCTCCATGGAGTGTATCACCACTAAGCTTACCCCGGTATCCGAAAACGGTATGAGTCTGGAAGTGTTCACCTAAGATCTCCAAGGCCTGAATGGTGGTAAGAACCTTCAAGGTTGATGCAGGTGGCAAGGGCAATTGAGCTTGGTGCTCTGCAAGGACATTCCCTGATTCTAAATCGAGCAAATAGACGCCAATGCCGGCATTTTCCAGACAATCATCAGAAAGCAAAGAAGACAACGCATCTTCCATCTCCTGTGATGCAGCCGGGATCAGAGGCAACATCATCAGGAAAAGACCCATCATCTTATTTATTCCAGTCATAGCCAATGTGAAATAGCGCATCGCCCTGATGCACTACTGGTGTATTGTTGTGTCCCAAGATGTGGCCATCCCTACTGGCTGTGACGGCGGTCCTGGTACCACCAGAGGGATCGAGAATACTTCCCAATACTTCTCCCTTCATAATTTGTGTACCAGACTTCTTCGACCAAATAAATATACCCGCTTGTTTGGCTCGGATCCAAGTTGATTTGCGAAAACTTACCCCATCACCCTTGGATCTGGGTTGGTCATTGATGAAGCCCTGTCTGTATAATAGTCGCTGGATTCCACTGACTGCCGTATCAATAGAAAATCCATCCAGGCGAAGAGCCTCACCTCCCTCGTACACAATAATAGGTATGCCCATATCCCGTGCGGCCTTGCGAAATGATTTGGGAATTAAGCCTTTTTCAAGAAGATAAGGTGCACCAAAGTCATGAGCAAGGGCCCGGGCTCTATCATCTTTTCGGAAGTACCTGACCTGAGGATAGTTGTATCGATTGTCGCCTCCAGTGTGGAAATCTATTCCAAAATCAATGCTTGGAAGCACCTTCTTTGTCAATATCCGAGCTACTCGAGATGCCAAAGAACCAGACAAACTACCGGGAAAGCTTCTATTTACATCTTTACCATCGGGTACTTCGCGTGAGAAGTTGATAAAGCCATACACATTTAGTATCGGTACCACTATCACATTGCCGTAGAGCAAGTTATCTACCAGGCCTTGGGCAATGACCCTGCGCAAAATTTCTACTCCATTGATTTCGTCACCATGCAGTCCTGCCAATAGCAGGACAGTAGGACCCTCATTCTGACTGCAGTATATATGGGTCTTAATTGAAATGCGTGTTCCTGATGGCAACTTCCCAACATGTAGATTTACTGCTTCAATACCACCCGGCTCCACGTGCACATTATTGATACTCACTCCCAGTCCCATGTCATCTAGCCTTTCTAATGCCGCGTTTCTGCTTTCTACGAACCCGTCGCTCGACAAAAGCAATGATCTTGCTGGCGATATCGATACCACTCACGGTCTCAATACCTTCCAGGCCAGGTGATGAATTTACTTCCAAAATCAGGGGACCGGAACTTGATCGAAGGATATCGACACCAGCTACGTCAAGTCCCAATAATTTGCAGACCCGGCGAGATAAAAATCGCTCTTTCTCAGTAAGTTGCACCGGCCTAGCTGTAGCTCCTCGATGGAGGTTAGAGCGAAATTCTCCAGCCCTTGCCTGTCGCATCATAGAAGCAACAATTTCACCATCGACTACAATCGCTCTGATATCTGTTCCACTGGCCTCCTTCACAAATGACTGCAGCAAAGCCATCTCTTTCAATCGATTAAAAGCTTCAATCGTACTACTGGCATTGCTGTAGGACTCGGAAAGTACAACGCCTAACCCATGCGTGCTTTCAAGCAGTTTAACAACGACAGGTAGATTGAACTCTCGCTGAATCAGCTCTTTATCAAGCTCCAGGTAATTAGGAATCATGGACTTAGGAACTGGGATCCCGTTGGAGGCCAACAACTGAAAACACCGCCATTTGTTTCTGGCTCGTAAAATTCCCTCGGATCGAGTCACGGTAAACACCCCTTGCAATTCAAATTGACGAATCACGTTGGTACCAGATGAAGTAACAGAACTACCAATCCGCGGTATGATGGCATCGTAACCGCTTAACTCCTCACCCTTGAAATACACCGAAAGTTGATCCTTTTTCAAAATCAGGTCACAGAGTTGGTGATCTACTACTCTGGCAAAATGTCCTCGGCGATAACTTGCTCGTAGTAGGCTCTGGGTGGAGTAAAGGGAGGGATTCCTGGAAAGAATCAATAAACGCATAGTTTGCAATGTGGCTCCAAAATAAAGAAAAATCCAGTCAGACCAGTGGGATCAATTTCATGATAAAGAGCATCCAGATATTTCAATTATCTTCCGAGATGATCACAAGCAGTGATGAAACGACACCCATAAATAATCGCAGGATAATCAACGGCTGGGCCTTTTTCGACTGGGCGAATTCCTCATATGCCCTAGTGATTGCCGTAGCCATCTTTCCGAATTACTACATACGTGTCACCGACGATTTCATTGAGATGTTCGGTATGACGATCAGCAACAGCTCATTATACGCCTTCTCGATCTCTCTAGCTTATCTGATCATTACCTTCTTGTTGCCCATCTTATCGGGTATTGCAGACTATAGTGGGCGCCGAATGTCATTCCTCAAATTATTCACCGTTGTCGGGGCTTTTTCATGTCTCATGCTATTTTTCTTTAAAGGAATGCCCCAGATTTCCTTAGCCCTAATCTGCTTTATCATGGCCACGATAGGTTTTGATGGAGGGAAGGTATTTTACAATTCTTATTTGCCATTGATTGCATCCACTGACTTACATGACAGGGTGAGTGCAAAGGGATTTGCGTATGGTTATCTTGGAAGTGTAATCTTACTGGTGATCAACTTAGTGGTCATCATGCACCCAGGTTGGTTTGGCTTAGATGATTCCTTGGCGGTTAGAATTTCCTTTTTGATGGTTGGGTTGTGGTGGCTGGGTTTTGCCACCATTCCTTTTCGACGATTGCCTCCCGACCAGCATAAAAAGGCTGAGAAAGGCATACTCAAGAAAGGGCTTGAGGAGATAATCAGTGTATGGAAAAATCTGAAGCCGCAAAGAAATTTGAAGAGGTTTCTGTTTTCCTTTTTTTGTTACAGTGCAGGTGTACAAACTGTCTTATATCTAGCGGCTACCTTTGCCGAAAAGGAATTGGCCTTTGACGCCTCTGAACTAATCATTGTCATTCTACTACTGCAGTTATTGGCGATAGCTGGAGCCTACTTCTTCGCCTTTGTCTCGCAAAACAAGGGCAATAAATTTTCTCTGATTAGCATGCTTTTGATCTGGCTGGTCATTTGTATAATGGCTTACTATGTGGCAGACAAGTTGCAATTCTACATTATTGCTGGGTTGGTGGGACTCGTCATGGGTGGGATCCAATCCATATCGAGATCGACGTATTCAAAATTAATCGCTAGGCATAAGGAAGACATTACTTCTTACTTCAGCTTCTATGAAGTGCTAGAGAAACTGGCCATCGTTTTAGGAACATTCAGTTTTGGATTCCTCGATCAGGTAAGTGGCGGAATGCGCAATAGTGTATTACTGCTCGGCCTGTATTTTGTAGTTGGTCTAATCTTACTGGCTAGGGTTAGATTGAGCTCTGGACCAGATTCGGCTCAATTGGAATATTCATAACAACCGATATCGGGTTGGGTCATATCCCTTTCAACACCATCAAGGTCACGGCGGATTGCAGGCAATGGTTTAGCCATCATTTCAGCGATCGAAAGGCTATCCAAATGGTAATCATTCATGTCGACGTCAGCGAACAAGATGGTATTGTTATCGCCGTTGATGCAGGGATCACAAAATTCAAAGAAATTGGGATGCCCGTCTTCATTCAGCAATTCATTAACTCTTACCACACAGTGCTCGAAGCCATATTGAAAGAAGCTGGGATCTTGTTCTCCTACAGCGTCTAACAGAACGATTTCGTCTTTACTGGATCCGTAGATGATGGAATTAGTGAATTTCATTTCTAGTCTTGCTGCGATTAGGTCATTACATATTGCTGAACCGTCCAGACAAGTAAAGTTGCTCGCACGTAGGGCCTCGGTCGAGCTACCGTAATTGGCCAAGGTACAATAGGAGAAATCATATTTTCCACCAAGAATGATGGTTACATTATTTCCTCCGCTGGAATGAAATAGACAGTTTTCGGCAGTGATTCGAGCTTGGTAGCCGGCAATTGCGCTTGAGGTGGTGCTGTGTATCTTACTATTTCTGATGGTTAGGTCTGCGAGACTATCCACTAATATGCCAATGATCCCATTCTTAATTTCGGCGTGATTGACAGAGTGGCCAGTAGTTAGTGGGCCTAATTGGATACGACCCCATTGACCAGGTACGTCTTGAAAATCCGACTCGAGTCGATCACCCTGGATGACCACCGGATCCTCGAACGTGCCGTCAATACGGAGCTTACCCTGATTAAAAAAGAACAAGATCCCATCATTGTAAGGTGTTCCATCCGTATCGCGACCAAAACCACCATGCACATAAACTTGGGTGCCCGCAGGCATTACCAGGGTACAACTGTCAATGATCATGGCACCAAATATGACGTATGGTCTCGGATCATCCCAAGTCCATTCATTGAGGTCACAGGTGAAGAGGCTTTGCGTACCGGCGGAAAAACGGCTTGGCAAGTAGTTGGCGTTTTGGCCCCAGGCCTCCAACAATACCGATTGATTGTTGCCATTGGTTTGGAAATTGACCTGATCTTCAATGACAAAGGGACTTACGGAAAGTGGTTGATCGGGATCAACCGTTACTTCAAAAAATAAGTAAATACTGTCTTCGGGTGGGATCTCAATGTCAACTGCCTCGTTTCCAGGTAAACCATCCACGTTCATCCGGAAGAAATCTGCATTTTCAGCTCCAATCCAAATGCGACTAATCCGGATGTATTGATTGTGATCATTGTATACCTTCAGTTCACGGGTCGCACTACCCCTCGCTGTAAATACAGTATCAAAAGTAAGCGTATCCAGTGAAAACCTCAGCTTGGCATCCTGATCTTCTATAAACGTAATCTTTGTGCAGCCACTCCAAATGCCTAAAACCAACCCGAATGCCGTGGCTGATAATATGATGCGAAACGATTTTCTCTTGTTGGTGGGCAATTGGACTCGAAAATTAGAAGGCAAAAGTAGTGATCTCGTACAAAACGAGACACTGCAAGATTTATTTCCATTGTTGCCATGCTTGCCATGATTTGTGATGGCCAGGACATCATTGCAAGTAAATCCTTGATTAATAGTTAGCTGTGTTGGTTATTTAAAATGTATTCAAATGTCGTACAATCGAATGAACTGGCAGAATTTTATCCTTCAAAATGGAGTACTTTTGGGGCCGGGAAATGTCGCACATTATTGATGTCGTTATTCCAGCCTATAACGAGGAGGCTTCGATAGGGTATGTCCTTAAAGACATCCCTAGTTCTTACGTGCGTGAGGTAGTGGTCTGCAACAATGGAAGTAATGATCGGACGGCAGAGGTTGCCAGGGAGCATGGAGCAAGGGTGATTCCTGCACCGAGAAAAGGTTATGGGAGTGCCTGTTTGGCTGGCCTGCATTATCTCGATCAAAAGAATGTACCTCCCGACATCGTGGTTTTTCTAGATGCTGACTATTCCGACCATCCAGATGAGATGCCAAGTATTCTTTCTCCCATCATTGATTCAGGTTTTGATCTGGTCATTGGGTCAAGAGCTTTGGGTGATATGGAAACCAATGCTATGATGCCTCAGCAGATTTTTGGCAATTGGCTTGCGACCAACCTGATCCGAATTTTGTATGGCTATCATTTTACTGACTTAGGGCCTTTCAGAGCGATAAAGTACGATGCCTTGAAGAAATTAGAGATGAAAGATCCTGACTTTGGTTGGACAGTGGAGATGCAGGTCAAAGCAGCAAAGCAGAAGTTGTCTTGCAAAGAAGTACCAGTGTCTTACCGACGGCGGATTGGCGTGTCAAAAGTATCTGGGACCATTAGAGGAACTATCTTAGCAGGACATAAGATCCTGTGGACCATTTTTAAACTTTTGTGAGTAGCCCGATATGACAGTCATATATTATATTCTATTGGCTACCTATGCTCTGGTGCTGATCTACATCACCATATATTGCCTGATGCAATTTCAGCTCCTCTATTATTACCGAAAATATCACCGTGAATCGTCCAAACGCTCGGAATCAACCCCCAGGGTATCCGAATTGCCTTTTGTAACCGTTCAACTCCCGATATATAATGAGAAGTACGTGGTAAAACGCTTGATCGATAGCATTTGTGCGTTAGATTATCCCAAGCACAAGTATGAAATACACATCCTGGATGATTCTACCGACGAAACGGTAGACCTGATTCGTGAACAGGTTTTGGTTTACCAGGCAAAAGGTTTCCATATCGAGCAAATTAGGCGTAGTAATCGCCGAGGCTATAAAGCCGGTGCTCTGAAAGATGCTTTACCTTCTGCCAAGGGAGCATATATTGCGATCTTTGATGCTGATTTTGTTCCGCGCAAAAGTTTCCTTCAGCAAACCATTCCTCATTTTGCAGATGACCAGGTGGGTGTAGTACAAACTCGGTGGGAACACATCAACCAGGACTACTCAATCATTACCCAATTGCAAGCCCTTCAATTGAACGTCCATTTTACCATAGAGCAAATGGGACGCAGCCTGGCTGATTTCCTACTTCAATTTAACGGAACAGCAGGTGTCTGGCGCAAGGAGACCATTGAAGATGCTGGAGGTTGGCAAGATGATACACTTACCGAAGATCTAGATCTGAGCATTCGTGCCCAATTGAAGGGTTGGAAAATCATTTACTTAGAAAACATTGGATCTCCAGCTGAGCTTCCAGCAGAGATGAATGGATTCAAGTCTCAGCAGTACCGGTGGATGAAGGGAGGAGCCGAGACCGCCAAGAAGATGCTACCCGCAGTTTGGAGATCATCCTTAAGTCTGCGAAAAAAAGTGCATACCAGCCTACATTTGTTGGGGAGCACAATTTTTGTCTTCATATTTACCCTCGGGGTGCTCAGTGTTCCGTTGTTGGTAGCTCTTCAATCTCTGGAACTCGAATCAACCATCTTTTCAATATTTATCATCGGTACACTTTCGATAATTTGTGTCTATTATGTAGCCAATGTTACCAATCAATTCACCAATCCTGACAAACACCCATTAAAAGACTTTGTGAAATTTATTATCATGTTTCCGATCTTTTTGGCCATGTCCATGGGATTATCACTTCACAATACCATTGCTGTCATGCAGGGATACCTTGGCAAGAGATCAGCCTTTATCCGTACACCCAAGTTTGACATAAAGACCATCAAAGATTCGCTGCGAAAGAGGACCTATCTTACTGGTAAGCTAAGCTGGACAACGGTTATCGAGGGTCTGCTCTGCCTTTATTTTATCTACGCAATTTTCTTGGGATATCGCATTGATGACCGGTCTCTGATCCTATTTCATTTGATGCTTGCCAGTGGCTATGGTGCTATTTTCTATTTTTCGGTCAAACATTTGACCTTAAAGTAAGACCATTGAAATACATCATTGCCCTTTGTTGGATGCTCTTGGTTACTATATTGGGCTACTTACCTGCACAATCTGACATTTGGATCATCTTGGGCTCGTATGCACCATTGCTGGTGCTGTATGTCATCACTTACCGCATGTACCGGTCCCATCATGATGTCTTATTTTTTGTTTTTGTCTCTCTACTGCTGCGATGCATTTTGTTATTTGCCTTTCCCAGCCTGTCAGATGATATCTATCGTTTCGTTTGGGACGGACATTTGATAAACAAGGGTGTAAACCCATACCTCCATACCCCGGCAGAATGGTTGGAAACTGGCAGCGGTCAAACGGGTCATTTCTCACAAATTTTCAACGACCTAAATTCACCCAACTACTATTCGGTGTATCCTCCAGTCTGTCAATTGATCTTTGCACTATCGGTAAAGGTATTTCCAGACAGCCTTTATTGGTCAGCCTTTGCCATGAAAATTTTCTTTGTAGCGGCAGAGACGATCACGATCTATTTTCTTTTGAAAATTCTTCAGTTACTCAGATTACCTCAAAGTAGAATATTATTATATGCACTCAATCCATTGATCATTATAGAGTTGTGTGGCAACCTCCACTTTGAGGCACTGATGATTTGCTTCTTTGTACTTTCACTTTGGTCCTTCATGCGCAAGAGATATGGATGGTTTGGATTTTTCCTTGCTTTATCAGTCGGGGTAAAGCTACTTCCATTGATGTTCCTTCCCTTGCTTGTGTTCCGTATGAGAATACGTGACTTTATAATTAGTATGACAGTACTAGGACTCGTATTGATGGCGATGTTTTTACCTTTTGTCAATGAAGAATTGATCGACAACTTCTCCAATAGCCTAAACCTCTACTTTCAAAAGTTTGAGTTCAACGCCAGCATTTATTACCTGATGCGATGGGTCGGATTTAAGTTGTATGGTTACAATATGATTCAGACTTATGGACCGTTTCTATCGGGAATCACCTTTGTTTCCATTTTATACCTGGCCTGGAGAGAGAAAAGCAAACGAATAGTATCCTTACTGAGGCACGCCTTGTATGCATTTACGATCTACTTGTTTTTAACCACAACCGTTCATCCCTGGTATCTCGCCATGCCAATTCTTCTGTCGATTTTTACCTATTATCGATATCCTGTGTTTTGGTCCGGACTAATATTTCTTACTTATGTCAATTATGCCTATGAGCCTTACCATGAAAATCTCTGGGTGGTCGCCTTCGAATACTTTGTTGTGATCTCTGTCTTGGCCATCGAATCGCTCCAGTTACCCATTGCCAAGTGGTTGATTGACTTTTCAAAATGGTTTAAAACGATATTGGGATTGTCCGCATCGAGTAGAGTGAAGTAAGATAAAGCTTTTAAACCTGTGGAACCCACAAAGGAGTTTATCCTACTTCGCCCTCTCACACCACCGGACGTACGGTTCACGTATCACGGTGGTTCTTAGAGTAAGTTGGTAATGGATGGAACCGACTATGCAGCAAGTGCAAAGACGCAAGCCCAATCGCCTCAAAGTAACTCCTTGGGTAAGCTTCGTTCATGTGACTTGCCCCGGAGTTCCACCATGCTCCGCGCTGATTGAACGATGATATCACCGCTCGATTCTCGCTTAAACCTCGGGAGATAAGAGCCCCTCTTCTCTTCCAATTCCGCTTCATCTGACGCCACATTATCTTTCTTAAGTGACGACGTATCCAGCCATCCAAGTCCTTTGTAAATCCTCTCACTTCACTGAGAGAAAAGCCCTCTTTGATCTTTGTCCAGTGCTTATTCATGTACGGCTTCAATTCCTCCACACTCATGCCATCTATGCCACAACTGCCCTGGTTTTGATATACCTGCTTATATGCTCTGGTCATGTTCCCGCAACTGACTATTTGCTCCATTAACTCAGTCGGTAGCTCGCTCTTGTCCTTATTATTCCCCGGTCCGTTTGTCGCACTCATCGGTTATCTCCTGCTTTCCGAGCTATACCTCCCCAACGACTCAAATATGGCTCCTGCAACTCTTACCCGTCCCGTTAATAATGATTCCATAAGCGTTTAAACTCTAAGTTCGGTCCTTCACCTCGATAGTCTCTTGGCTACTATGACCTCGGCTGACTTCTGGATTACGATAGTCAATATATCCCCGGGTAATGTGCTCATACCTTCACATTTATGCCTGCCACAAATACACCGTCACTCTCCGTGTAAGTTTTGGACTTTAGAGATATATGCCTCCTCATCCAGTGACAATGCCTAACTATGTGATTCCTGTTCGTCAGGCCAATGTTTTGCCTTCGGCTTCCTTCAACCATGTCCTCGCAGACATAATCTTGCCGTTTAGCTAGTGCTTCCCCCTACCGGGTGCACAGAGGACTTTCACCTCCATGTATCTGCGCCATGCCGGGCGCACACAAAAAAAGGTGTGCCTGCATGCAGACACACCTTTTAGTTTTCCTTTTTATCAGGAGCAGATTAATAGCTCCACAGATCGTGCTCAAAATTGAATATTGAGGCCTTGATCTTTTCTGATTCTAACAATCGTTGAATCCCGCTATATAAATCTTCTCCCTGAAGAGAAGGGTAATCTTGTAAACGAAAATCATTAACATTGGATTCCTTGTATATGTAGCTTGAAAAAGCTCTCATTTCAAAGAAATCCTCCCATGAAAGTGGATTGGCATCATTGCCAGGAATAAAGACCTTATGTCGTGCCAGATATTCCCGGGCATCTGGATAATATACCCAAAACATAGGCTGTTCAAACAAAAACTCACCCGTATTTTCATCGTATACGTCCTTCACCGGTGCAATACCCAATATCCTGACTTTCAGGGTTGAACTCTCCTCGTCAAAAAACCAAATCTCCTTTATCCTAAAACGCTTGATGTCTTCATAGTTGATCTCGTTTCTTACGATCGTCATCTCATCCTCATACGTATCAGGATTTGTCACAAAGGTAGTATCGATACTGAAGAGCATGCCATCAAGTTCTTCAGAAGTCAGTGGTTGGGTAAACTCCTCATTCATGTAGGTCGATACGTCTCCATTTTCTACCGCAGTTACCAATAATTCGAAGAATGGTGCCTCCGGATAAGAGAAAGGGCGATTGATCTTTTCTCTGATATCCAGAACTCTCCAGATCCGCTTTTCCCAAAACAAATCTGCTTCACGAATGGGTTCATACGGTAAGACAAAACGCTCCTGCATGATTTTCTTCTTCACAACGCCGTCTAATGGCGTAATCATTACTTCCTCGACTTCTTCTGGCTCGGAGGATTCCGTTACAATTTCTTCAGCTATCTGGCCAAAGGCCGTTGTGCTGAGAACCCACCCGAGAAGAAGGATGAAAAATTTACCCGCTTTCATACTACTATTGTGTTAATGAATTAGTTTATTTTATAAACGACAGATGGAAGCGTCCTATTGGCCACATCCCCCGGACACTTGCATTTGATATTGTCAAATACAAAAATGTCGCCAGGTTTGGCCTTGTTGACTAGAGCCAATGATTTGTCATTAAATTTTCCACCTGAATTGACCGAGAGCACAGGATCTTCACGCTTGGCAGAGTGAATGAGCTGATATCCCACTATACCGCATCGCGCATCAAAATCAAAGCCCTCAAGTGTGGGGATCAGTGCTCGCTGAGCCCGGAAGGTTCCATTGGCCATGGCACCACCTTTTGCTCCACTCAAGGTAGGTACCGGATCTGGAATTCGCTTTACACGAAAATCCTTGGATACAGAGATCCCAGGTGCCGACACATTGACCTTGGCAAATTCTCCTTGCCGGGTCTGCTTCGTCACGTTAACCACATATGAACCATCGGCTCGTTTGATCGTACCTCCACCAGCTCCGGCCATGCTTACTTGAAGCTTATTACTGGATACACCAGCAGCAGATATTTCTACTGGATTGTCAACACCAATATAGAACACATTCATCTTGGTTGCTGATACCGACACTGAACGTTCACCGACCTCATATTCGAAGGATCGTTTGTAAGTATTGGTCTCTCCAGTTACCGGATTGGTCACAGTGATGTCTGCCGTGTAGGTTTTAATGCCTGCTCCTCTTGCGGGCGCTGACCACTTGGCGACTCCCTCTTGATCTACCCTGACCGGAGTACCATTTACCCTGATGCTAATGCCGGTGTTAGAAGAAGCTCCGGCTGAAGCGCTTAAAAACACTTCCGTCTCAAATGTTTCTCCATTGATGACATAAGACTTCTTTGGTGCTGACACTACCGTAAATTTATCTAAGACAATGTCCTCTCCACCGACTTTACCCATCAAATAGTTTAATACTGCCGCCTCGGTCGACTTAGCATCGTTTTTAAACTTGCTAAAAATCGGCATCGTTGCAGCCAACGGCATCTGACGGAAATTAAAGGCCGACCACGAGCCGTGCTTCTTTTTACGCCTGGAGTTTCTCCAAGTCTCATCATCGATGGCCAAGGAAATCTCCTTTTCCCATGCCTCCCGGTCTTCTTCGTCAATTAACTCCAAAAACTTCGCTCGATATTCTTCAATCTTCGTCTTGATTTCTTCTCCTCTACCTTCATCAACCAAGAGCCTGGTAGTCACATCTTTGTTCTTCTTACCTTTTAACTCAGTGACTCCTTGTACTTCGCGATAGTCACCATCACCTACTGTACCGTTTTTATCTCCAGATTCATCGATCAAAAGATCAACAATGCCGTTAATATATTCGGTAAGTTCTTGACTGTATTGTCGAGCTGGTTCAACTCTTTCTGCATAAACTTCCAGCTCCTTCTTCTTTTTTGCACGCTCTTTGATGATCTCAGGCAGCTTGCTGTTTTGATCATCCAACGATTTGTTGGATGTGATCAATCCCGTGTCAACAACTTTGAATGCATTGAAAATCTCTGCTGAGACATTCAGGGCAAGCAAGGCAGTCAACACCAAGTACATGATGTTTATCATCAACTGGCGTGGTTCCTTAGGAATTGCCATAATACTTTGCTTTTAAATTTTTTAGTTCACTATTCATTTGAAATGTCGTGATCAGAAAGTTATCCGATCTCGCGACTTGTCGTTGGATTAGCCATGGCATGCAACATGTTGCCATATACGCTATTGAGTGAACCAAGATTACGATTGAGTGAAGTAATGTGCTCGCGATATTCACGTGTATCGTCTACCGTATCATGAAGCTCTGCCATTGCTTCATTGAGTTTTGTGTAGAAGTTGTTCATGGTCTTCACCTGCTGGGCAGTGTGACTGAAATCAACTTCTTGCAAAGCTTTTAAGGAACCTAAATTCTTTGACATGCCTCTTAATTCATCGAGCATGCCCGTGAGTTGTGTTTCTACTTTCTCACCGTCTAGAGGACGAACAGTTGCGGCACCATTCGTGGCTTTTGAGCCGATAGGGGTCAGATTAGCAGAGTAATCTCCTAATCCTGGATAAAGTTTATCCCAATAGTAGTCTTTCTCTGGAGGAAGAAGACCTAGGATAAGGAAGATAAAGGCCTCGGTTATGAGTCCAATTGTGATAGCGATACCACCCCAGGGTTCGCTGTTAATTTTACCAAGGGCACCGATCATAACTAGTGATGCGCCGACGCCGATGATGAGGTTTTTAAGGTACTTAAACCAATTACTCTTATAGAAAGCCATCGTAAAACCGTTTTAAAAGATTAATAATAAAAGAAAACCAATATCTATTACGAAAATAGTATCCAAATTAGTGTGTTGAGATCAGGAAGGTTTTCTGGCAAACCAGCTAGGAGTAATCGAAATAACTGAGGGTAGAGGATAAGCATAAGATCTTCATTCCTAAAATCTTATGCTTACCGTTGAGTGTCTATCTAAAATCGCCAATGGATCTTCCCTGGAATGGAAGTACACATCGAAAACCAAGGTAGGACTTGGTTGTATCTTGGTATTCCCAATGGCGAGTTCCTACTTGTAAAAAGTAAGCTATATCTTTCCATGAGCCACCTCGGATCACTTTCCTTTTATAGGAATCTGGATCATCCTCAAGGGCGTTGTACTGAAGATCCGGGTTCAGGTCATGTACGAACGAATAGGCGTTTTCCACAAATGCGCTGCTGGTCCATTCTGACACGTTACCCGCCATGTTGTAGAGACCGTAGTCATTGGGGTAATATGCATCAGCTTTGACGGTATACTGACCGCCATCTTCGGGGTAATTACCTCGGCCAGGCTTGAAGTTGGCCAACAGGCACCCTTTGGCGTTACGTACATAAGGGTCTCCCCAAGGGTACATAGCATGTTCATGACCACCTCGAGCCGCATATTCCCATTCCGTCTCCGTAGGAAGTCTGAACTCATCATCAAATGAGTTCTCTTTAAAGGCATTCCAATATTGACTTCTCCAGTGGCAAAAAGCATTCGCTTGATGCCAATCGATCCCGACGACCGGATAGTCATCATATGCCGGATGTGAAAAGTAATTCTTGGCAATGGGATCATTGTAAGAGTATGCAAAATCACGGATCCAACAAAGGGTATCAGGATAGATATTCGTCTTTGATTTTCGAATGAATGAATTACGCGGAGATCTTCCACGATCGGCTGCAGCAGCCTTCATATCTATCCACTCATAATTGTAAACCAATTGACCCGCATCGAGTTCTCGACGATTTCCTAACATATCATCTCCTTGATAATACATGTCTTCAAGCGTCTCATCTTGCCAATCGAGTTCTAAATCCCAATCGATACGTTCATTGCCATAGTCGTCTTCAATAAAATCGCCCATAATTGAGTGAGCAATGGAATCCCTTACCCAGTAGACAAACTGACGATATTCATTGTTGGTGATTTCGGTTTCATCCATGTAAAACCCATTGATCGAAATTGTTTTGGGACGTCGGATATAATAGGCACTGATATCTTCGTCACCACTACCAAGTTGGAAGGTTCCTGACTTGATATACACCATTCCAAATGGCACATCAGCCCTCCATTTTGGCCGGTCCTGAACTCCGATCAGATCTCCACCACCTTTGTTGCTACCACATGAGGGTAGGAAGATCGAAAGAGTCATGAAACATAAAAAACATACAGCTATTCTTTCCATTACTTTAACCTGTTTGCAGCTACCTTTTGAAGAATTAGTAAAGATAATTTGATTCGTTTAATAAGCAAATTCATCGAATTTGACGATCATGTGGGCTTCACAACTAGAACTGCTAACGTCAAGAACCTTGCCAATATTTCTTTGGAATCTGAATTTAAATCAGAAATATTTTGGAATCTAATACCTCGGATTGTAGATGATCCTCTGAGGCTTCCCAATCCCTATGGGCTTACCTAAATTGTATTGCACCACAAACTCGTGGGTTCCTTCACTAAATGGTGCAAGCTGCGACAGTGTCGCATCATATCCATAACTGACCGTTAGATTAGCTGAGATTCTCGCTCCAATGAAAAGTGCCAATGCATCAATGGTTTGGGCACTGTAGCCTCGAAATACAATGCCGCCAAAGTAGATATCTTGATAGTCTACCCGGGTGCCAATATCGATCTGAGTCTGGGCAAAGTCTGACTTGGCAAATACGGCAGGATAGACTGCGATCTCTTCATTGATGGGATACACATATTCAACAAAGGCATTGAAAGTACGACGCAACTGAAAGGAGGTCTCCTCAGCGTTATTTAGAGTGAATGTATTACCCAAAGCCTGATCGACGGCCAGGCCAGCTTCCAAGAAATCATTTGCAAAGTAAACACCCAGGGTCGTTGTCGGACCCATGCCCGTTCCATTGGTACTTGAGAGCAATGGATCATTATGTTCAATGGTAAAACCCTCATAAATGCCATCAGGAGTACGAAGGAGGCTGCCGTCCAGTTTCTTTTGCAAAATACCGGCTCCAACACCAAATGAAAAAAGACCGATGCTACTTTCATATACGTAGTTATAGGAGGCTTCAAACCCTAAGGTCTCTTCCGGACCAATAGCATCATGAATGAACTTGAAACCGATACCACCATTTGCGATATATAGTGGAAGGTGCGCATTGATATGCTGAAACTTAGGTGCTCCAGGCAAACCATCCCATTGGGTTTTTAGAGCCCCTGTGATGACCAGTGAAGCATCCATTCCTGCATAAGCAGGATTGTATTGATATTTATCCAACATGGTCATGGTATATTGAGGGGATTGCTGTGCGATCACAATGCCTACGCCACCCAGTAAACCAAGCAAAACAGCTGCTAATCGTGAAAATCCTTCCATCCTGATAGGCATCATAACACTTGTGTCAACCAATGATCGTGATTTCTTTTGGAATTGTCAACCTGATCATTCGCCTTGAGTCAACAAATTATCGATTATGGTTCAATTTTGAAGCCTAAGATCTCTCCTTAAGAAAGATTTAAGACTAAGCCATCGTGGGCCAGACGAATATGAGCGGGTAAGTGGCCATTAATATCATGGTCTAGACCCATATCATGACTGATGTGGGTCAGGTAGGCCTTCTCTACTTGCAGCTGATGAATCACTTCGAGCGACTGTGCCAGATTAAAGTGTGAGTGATGATTCTTTTGACGCAGGGCATTAAGTACCAAAATCCGCGTGCCTTCAAGAGCCTGTTGACTCTGAATGGGGATTTTATTGGCATCGGTGATATAGCTAAAATCACCGATCCGAAACCCCAGAATATCCAAGTCTCCATGC
This sequence comes from Saprospiraceae bacterium, assembly GCA_965223105.1. GTDB lineage: Bacteria > Bacteroidota > Bacteroidia > Chitinophagales > Saprospiraceae > JABDMH01. The sequence goes on from OZ244987.1 coordinate 6,092,559, forward strand.
CCAACAGCGAGTGGTAATACTTCCAATCCATCAATCTCCAATGGGTTGAAGGCATCTATACTCTGCAAATCCACAGTCGGCGCTCCAGGATACTTCTGATCAGCAAAAACATACCCAAAGCGCCTTGTCAAGTCATTCAACACTCGGGGCAGGCCATAGATTTTGAGATTTCCCTGCCTAAAATTGAATGGTCTTATGTCATCGAGGCCGGCAACGTGATCACTATGTTCATGAGTGAGTAGAATCCCGTGAAGGTATTTGACCTTGGTTCTGAGCATTTGTTGGCGAAAATCAGGCCCTACATCAATGACCAAATGCCCATCATCATACTCCAGCGCTAAGGAAGTCCTTAGTCGCTGGTCGCGCGGATCCATCGAAGTACAGACAGCGCACTCACAGCCGATAACGGGTACTCCCTGTGATGTTCCCGTGCCTAAAAAATGTATTCTCAAGAGTTGGATCCAACGCTTCTTCGAGAGAGGGCTTGATCGATGAATCCACGCAAACCGGGCTCTAACTCCACTTCTGACAAATCCATTGTCCCAAGAATATCTATCATAGTCCTGGCCCTGCCGTCAACATCAAAAAATCGGTTGACCACAGCAATCTTTCTGTCTTCTACAATGCAGTATCCCGATTGAAAATTTCCTTTCTCGTATCTTACCTTGTAATCGAGCTGCTCAAATATAGCTTCGAGCTTTCGGAGGGTATGTTTGTTGTATTTACTCATCTGGATAAGATCAAGTCATCTTGGAGCATCAAATTTACTAAAAGTAAACTAGGGAAGACTATACACATATGAAAATACACTATACGATTGTTGCCGTGCTCCTGCTTCTTTCGGTAGACAGCAGTGATGGCCAAACTTTCAGTGCCGCCATTGTCGGCGGCCTAAATGCCTCCCAAGTCAACGGTGATTTGATTGCAGGATTCGACAAGATCGGGCTTCATCTGGGACTAAAAGTTATGGCTGACTTGAAAGAAAAAATTGAAGGAAGCATTGAGCTGCTATGGAGCCAGCGGGGTAGTCGTTCAAAAGTTAGGGTGGCAGACCCCTTTGCGATTAAATTAAACTACGTCGAAATCCCGTTGATGATCGGACTAAAAGATTGGTTAAAAGAAGACTACTACAAGGTAAGGTTAGAAGGAGGTCTATCGGTAGCCAGACTAATCGATGCGAATGTTGAAACAGTGGGCGGAGATTTAGACGTAGATACTTTTAGTGAAACTGATTTTTCGGCACTGATTGGTTTTACTTTCTATAGCAACTCAAGTTTAGGTTTTTCATTTCGGTACACTCATTCTCTAAACCCGCTATCATCTGGTGATCAAGGATCGGCATTTGGCAGATTGAAGGGATTCTTTTTAACCTTCCGTGCATCTTATGTTTTGTAAACACTCTCGGGTTGCCATTCTCGATCTGGGTACGAATACCTTTCACCTCCTTATTGTCGAAATTCAAGGTCCGGGTAGATTCAAGGAATTGCTTAGAGATCGACGCTTTATAAGACTCGCGCGGTCGGGGATTGAAACCATCGATCATCAAAGCATTGCATTGGGTATGGCGGCTCTAAAAGACTATAAAGACAAGATTGAAAAATTGGGAGTCCATCACGTTAAGGCAGTTGGAACTGCAGCACTCCGGACGGCTGATAATGGACCAACATTTATGTCCATGATAAAAGTGGAGACGGGTATAGATGTCGAGGTCATTGATGGCAATGAGGAAGCCAATCTGATCTATAGGGGGGTCAAGCAGATTTGGAATAAAACCGATTTACCAGCTTTGATCATGGATATTGGTGGTGGCAGTGTTGAATTTATTCTTGCAGACCATCGGCAGATCTATTGGTCACGAAGTTATCCCATCGGTGTTGCCATTCTCATGCGTGATTTTCACCATAATGAGCCCATAGCTCCAAAAGAAATTGAATCGTTGCAAAGTTATCTCGACCCCATGTTATCTGAAGTGAGTCGAGCCATAGCTGGTGAAAAACCATCCACCCTAATAGGTGCCTCGGGGACTTTCGATGTACTGTTACATTTCCTTGCATCCGATCAACAACCACTGTACTACCAAAGTACAATTGAGCCTGTTCAAAACTTCTTGTCTGAAATAGTAGTCATGGATCGGGAAGCAAGAAGTCAGGATCCACGCATTCCCCAGTCAAGGGTAGATATGATTGTTGTGGCTGCTTTGTTGATTCAGCAAGTGCTGACAAAGTATCCCTTTCAAAGGCTTGGAATCTCTCAATATGCCCTGAAAGAAGGTCTGATCTTCTAGCTCTAAGGAAATTCTTTTTTTGACTTGATTGGTCTAACTTTGAGCGACAGCAAGTGGATAAGTGACAGATCTACTAGATATATTTCAGCAGGTGTGGGCCATGAGGGCCTTGGCTTCCTCGGTGATGGTTGGGATCATGTGTGGCATTCTTGGATGTTTTATTGTGCTGCGAAATATGGCGCTGATCGGCGATGCTCTGTCTCATGCTATCCTACCAGGCATTGTTGTAGCCTTCATACTTCTGGGATACAGCACGCTTGGGTTCTTTGTAGGCTCAGTGGTGGCCGGTCTGATTACTGCCGTGGCCATTACTTGGATACAACAACAGGTGAAGACAAAGAATGATGCTGCCATAGGTATTGTCTTTACGGCTATGTTTTCCCTTGGAGTGATTGGCATCTCCTGGATCAGTAAGGAACAAGGCGTACATCTGGACCTTAAAGACTTTCTCTTTGGCAATGTTTTGGGAGTATCGGATGAGGATCTATATCTAACGCTAGGGATCACGATATATGTAATCTTAAGTGTTATTCTCTTCTATCGCTATTTGTTTATCAGCACTTTTCAGCCCGTAATTGCCGAGACTATGGGTATCTCTACCAAGTTGATACATTACTTCATTATGCTGCTGTTGTCTTTTGCAGTGGTGGCAAGTCTTCGCACGGTAGGAGTAATATTGGTGGTGGCAATGCTGATCACCCCAGCATCAACAGCTCTACTGTTGACCGACCGCCTAAAGCGGGTCATACTTTACGCCGCAATCATTGGATTCTTGTCAGCATTTATGGGATTGATCATGGCGATTGTTCTCGAAACCACGCCAGGTCCTGCTATGGCTGTTACTGCTACCCTGTTTTATATTGTCGCGGCGATCTTGTCGCCTAAAAAGGGTTTGCTGTTTAGGCAGATTAGGAAGAGAAAGTTACTTTCTAAGATCAGAATGGAGGATATCCTAAAACAGTCTATAAAAAGAAGTAATGGAGGGGATGTACTGATTTCTACTTTACAAATGCACTTGGAAATTCAACCTGATGCCTTGAAGAAGTATTTAAAAAAATTGAAAAAAAGGGGTATGATCGATGTGGTCAATCAATCTATCCGATTGACCCGTAAGGGCACTGAAGAAGCAAACCGATTGGTCCGAGCTCACCGTCTTTGGGAAACCTATCTAGTCGACCAGATCGGATTAAATGACCAGCAGATTCACGAAGAAGCAGAAAAATATGAACATCTATTGACAGATGACATTTTAGATGAAGTGGATAAGAAATTGGGCTTCCCAACAACCGATCCTCATGGATCGCCGATTCCCTCCAAAAAAGGTCGACCCATTCGATCTTTATGGCAGCTGACCAAGGGCGAACTTACCCAGATTGCTGAGGATCAACCCAATCAGTTGATTGCTGCCGATCTATGGAGACTTGGCCTGTTGCCCAATACTAGGGTTCGAGTAATGACCAAAGAAGGTGATCGTCTAACCCTGGAAGCAAATGGTCACTCCGTGGTGCTGGAACAGAGGTTGGCCCAACAAATCAATACTCGGGAAGAAAAGTAATCCTATTCGTCGCTGTCTGTGTGCCCCTGGCTCTTGATCTTCTTAAAAAGTGCATCGAGCCGGTCAATCTCATCCAAGGTATCATCTAAATACAAGGTGAATTCAGGTGTTCGCCTAAGATGACGGCGGACCCTTTGAAATAATGCTTGATACAGTCGATGATGATTTGCATCTAAGGCCAGCAGTACAGCTTGTTTGTTATCTGTATTATAAATACTGAGATATATCTTGGCTTGACTGAGATCAGGTGAGACCACCACTCTGGTTACCGTAACCAGAGCATCGTCATAAATCAAGGGACCCTCCTGCATTAAAACTTGGCTAAAATTTCGTCGCAGGGTCTCCGCTACTTGCGACTGACGTTTGCTTTCCATGATCGATGGTTCTATGGCAAAGATAGAATTCTGGGTGTTGTACCCCTTTGAATCTTTCATGATGAAGGAAAAATGGTATATAAATCATCCGAATATATTGTAACTCGTAGCTTTGTGGAAATAAAGAGCAGTTGGTACCTCTTTTACAGAAAGAGATAACATATTTAAAGGGAGTCGGACCGACCAAAAGCGAGCTGCTTAAGTCTGAGCTTTCCATCTGTACAGTAAGGGATCTTCTGACTGATTATCCCATCAGGTATGAAGACCGGACTCACTTCACCAGAATTTCTCAAATAAGGCAGAGCAATGACGTTGTTCAACTTCGAGGCATCATCACTAACCTGGCTACGATCGGACAAAGTCGCAAGAAGCGACTTGTGGCCAACTTTCAAGATGAAACTGGATCTATCGAATTGGTTTGGTTTAGAAGCATTAAATGGTTGCAAGAAAACATCAAAAAAAACCAACCCTACATTGTCTATGGCAGAGTGAGCAAATTTGGTCGGAGGTACAATATAGCACATCCGGAACTGGAATTGCTGGCCCAACGTCAAAAGAGAGAAAATGGTTTTGTGCCAATCTATCGCAGCACAGAAAGATTGAGTGCCGCAGGATTGGATAGCAAAGGTCGGCGGAAGATCATGCATCGCCTAGTTTCTAATCTCACCCCTCGAGAACTTCCAGAATTTTTGCCAAATTACTTGATCCAGAAGCTTGATTTGCCTTCCTATAGCCAAGCCATCAAGGACATTCATTTCCCACCGAATAATGATGCCCTCCAACGTGCCGAGAAACGGTTAAAATTTGAAGAGCTGTTTCTTTTGCAGATGGATATAGTAAGGCAATACCGAGATCAACGTCATGCCACCACAGGTCACATTCTGGAAAAAATTGGTGACCTCTTCCACACTTTCTATCATGATCACCTATCATTTGAACTAACCAACGCCCAGAAGCGAGTCATCCGGGAGATCAGACAGGACGTGAAATCTGGCTTCCAAATGAACCGACTACTACAGGGCGATGTGGGTAGTGGCAAAACCATAGTTGCATTGATGTCGATGCTGATGGCTGTAGATAACGATTATCAAGCCTGCCTGATGGCACCCACAGAGATCTTGGCCCAGCAGCACATGGAATCAATTGGCAAAATGACAGAAGGATTACCAATCAGAGTAGCCCTGCTGACCGGAAACATAAAGGGGAGTCGCCGCCAAGAAACGCTAAAACTATTGAGACTGGGAGAAATCCATATGCTTATTGGTACGCACGCACTGGTTGAGGAAAAAGTAAACTTCGCCAAACTGGGCATTGCAATTATTGATGAGCAACACCGCTTTGGAGTAGCTCAGCGCGCCAAACTTTGGCAGAAGAGTAAGGAGAAGCCACCCCACATATTGGTCATGACGGCAACTCCCATTCCACGTACTTTGCACATGACCATTTATGGTGATTTGGATGTCTCCGTCATTAATGAGTTACCTCCGGGTCGAAAACCTGTAAAAACACAACATAAGACTGAGTACCACCGGCCGGAAGTCATCACATTCATGAAAAAAGAGATTGCCAAAGGGCGTCAGATATATGTGGTGTATCCTTTAATCGAAGAATCAGAGAAGCTGGATTTGGAAGATCTAAATAATGGTTATGAAAAACTTCTTGCCAGCTTTCCTCCTCCAAACTATCAGATCAGTGTGGTGCATGGAAGGATGAAATCCGAAGAAAAAGATTTCGAAATGCAACGATTTATCGATGGTGTCACTCATATTATGGTTGCGACAACGGTAATCGAAGTGGGTGTCAACATTCCCAATGCCTCGGTCATGGTGATAGAAAATAGTGAACGTTTCGGACTTTCCCAGCTACACCAATTGCGAGGCCGGGTAGGTCGAGGTTCGGATCAATCATATTGCATTCTGATGAGCAGTTTTAAAATGACTGCTGATGCTAAACAGAGGTTAGCCACCATGGTTAGCACCCAGGACGGTTTTAAGATTGCAGAAGTGGATCTACAGCTTCGGGGCCCGGGTAGTATGCAGGGAACTCAGCAAAGTGGTCTTCCTAACCTTAAGATTGCTCACTTAGTACAAGATGGAGTTTTGCTTAAAACAGCCCGGGAAATAGCCATGAGGATCTTGGAGAAGGATCCAAGGTTGATGGCTCCCCATCACGAAGCCCTGCGAAAATATCTTCAAAAACATAGTTTTGCTAAACGCGATTGGAGCAAGATCAGTTAGTAAAGTAAGTGGATTTTGGTCTTTGTGGTTGGATATTTTGTAGAAATTTCGTGAATCGCAGAAATAGATTCACTAGTTTGAAAATGGTAAACTAATATAAATGAGCCGAAAATATAAGACAACAGGATGCGCTCGATTTTTTCTGGTAGTGATTATCCTTACTCCCCTGGCCTATCTAGGGGCGTCATACTACAACGGTCAGGACGGGTGGGCCAATCTCAAGCGACTGATCGGAATTGGGGGAGCTGAGCACCAGAAACAGATTGAGGAACAGGAATCCGATTTGCGCGAGGAAATCAGCCGATTGACCCGGGAATTAAAACAGGTGGAAATAGAAAAAGCCCGACTAGAGAGTGACTTAAGAGCCTGCCAAGAGGCGCAAAATTAAGGACAGTAGGGATAACTTAGGGGCGAGGAGGAAATCTACCTCAATTCCAAATATTCAGCACCAACGGATCATTGGTCATTGACCCTTCTCATGCCCACATTTGTCGGCAATTATAAATCTACCCACCGACGATTTGCTTTACAAAGCAATCAGCCAAGGGCTGCCACCACAGATGATCAAATGATTGGTCACAGTTACAGAAATGTTAGGCAAAAAAGTGGTTTATTTGCGCCAAAATAAGCTATCGACTTATGATCAGAATTCTTGCCAATGATGGCATACATGAGGATGGCCAGTTACTGCTTGAAGATGCTGGATATGAGGTGGTCACTCAAAAAGTGGAGCAATCCGACCTTCTCAGGGAATTGCCTGCTTACGACGCAGTCATAATCCGAAGTGCAACAAAAATCAGGAGAGACTTAATTGATGCCTGCCCCGATTTGAAAATTATAGCAAGAGGTGGAGTGGGTCTCGATAATATAGATGTTGATTATGCCAAATCAAAGGGAATCGTGGTGGTCAATACGCCAGCGGCTTCCTCTCTTTCGGTTGCAGAGTTGACTTTTGGCCATTTACTTAGCTTGAGCAGATATCTTCATCAATCTAATCGTGAAATGCCGAGCAGAGGTAGTAAAGACTTTAAGGCATTGAAGAAAGCTTATGGCGCTGGAATGGAATTGAGAGGTAAGACCTTGGGTATCTTGGGTTTTGGCAGAATTGGTCAAGAGACAGCCCGAATCGGATTGGCCATGGGAATGAAAGTCCTTCCAGTAGATCTATATGTCGAGGACGCAGACATCAAAATTGATCTGTATTCATCTGATCAGGCTTCATTGAATGTCCATTTGAAGACTGTGGATATGGATACCATGCTTGCCGGTAGTGACATGATTTCAGTGCACGTGCCATTTAGCGGAGAGAAGCCACTGCTTGACCGCGAAGAAATCGCCAAGATGAAGGATGGTGTTATGTTGGTAAACACCGCCAGAGGTGGGATAATTGGTGAAGAGGCACTGCTCTCGGCCCTAGAATCAGGAAAGGTTCGTGCTGCGGCCTTAGATGTGTTTGCCGATGAGCCTACCCCGGATAATCGTCTCATCAATCATTCGAAGATCTCAGTGAGTCCACATATTGGTGCAGCAACGCTCGAGGCTCAGGCCAACATCGGTCGTGAACTGGCAGATCAGATTATCGAATTCTTTGAGTCAACCTAGACTTTGATGGATCTGTTTTATAAGGCTTGCGTCTTTACTGTGTAGGATCTAACGAAAGTAATTCTACTTCAAACAGCAGGTGTTCGTCCGGTCCGACCATCTGACCAAATCCCTGCGACCCATAGGCCAGATGAGCAGGAATAACCAACAATGCCCGGCCTCCAACACCGAGCAAAGGCAAACACTCGTTCCAACCGGAGATGGTGTTTCCCAGGTAAAAGTCAAAGGGTTTAGACCTCCGATAGGTAGAGTCAAATAGGGTACCATCCAATTGATAAGCGTTGTAATGCACCGACAATCTATCACCCCAAGATGGATGATCATTATTCCCGGGAGTAATGATGTGATAGAAACAGCCAGATTGGTGCCTCTCTAAATCCCAACGCTTTGCAATGATATGATCAATCAAGGCATTGATTCCCAAAGTATCCTGGGTCTCCTCCTGTAAAAATGAGGCAAAACGGTTTACCAGGACATCTTCTCCGATGGTTGGCCACTGATAGACTGGGTAATCTTCTTCTTGCTTCCCTCCACCGGCACAGGCCATCAAAAAACATAGCGTCAAAAGCAGGGGTGCCCAAAATACATCGGTTTTCACTTATTTGGGAGATCGAATGGTGGTGTTTTCCTGAATCCAACACCCGACTCGAAACTTCTGGCCTTGTTCCAGGTTGCGTTGAAATACATCCTCCTTGCTGGGCATATATTGAGTATATCTATTGATGTACTTGTCAGCCTCCTCGGCACTTTCTGGGTCAATTCGCTTGGCATGCATCCATTTGTCAATGGCTGGCCAAACGACAATTTGACTATCCCAACCTCGACCAGGACCGCAAATGGGACCGCTCGAAGCATAGAGACGACCGATCAGCAAATAGGGCTCACCCCAATTTGCACGATAATTGGCCGCTTCAAGAGCATATTTTTTTGCCTGAGGAAAATCTTTTAGGTGAGAGTAGTAAATTTTTGCGATGACCAGTAAATAGTTGGCTTTGCGGTCATTTTCCTCGGCCTCATCTACTGCCTGTTCAAATAGTGCGACTGCCTCATCATAATTTCCCTCACGCAGGGCTTCATAAGCCAATCTAGCTCCGGAAGCCGGAACCTTTTCCATGCATTGCCGGCGAGCCGATTCGGCCAACTGTTGTATCTCTTCTTGGTTGTCATCACATCCGCCCCATCGAAGACGACCGTAAACCTCCTCTATGGTCTCACAGTTGTTTGAATCCTGGATAAAGGTCGGGAAGTACTTAGCCACGTAATATTCACAAGAATAAAAGCCACGGGTACCCTCAAAAGCCTCCAAGCGCTTGGGCACGTATTCTTGGATAATTTCCCATTGCGCTTTGTTTTCGCCTGAGGCCAATCCCTTTTCTAGCCGCTCAGTAATTAGCTGAGCATATTTTTGTGCTTCAGCCTGTGTAATCTCTCCACTTCTAAATCTTCTCACCAGCAGGTCTGTAAAGGGGTTGAGAATGAAGAAGTGGCTATCCATGCCATCCAGATCTAGAGATGTCGTAAAGAGTTGGTAGATCTCATCCTGAGAGGCTCGGTCTTTATACTTGTAATACAGGTCAAAGGCTTTCCTACCGCTCACATAGCCGGCCTCTCCATAACATTTCTCGATTTGGTCATAAAAATCAAAAATCTGATCTACATAGGCTTCCTTTTTCTGTTGATCACTTTCCTTGGCATAGAAGTGCTCATAAAACTTGATACCATCTGCAAAGTGAGTGTTTCGTTTACCATCCGCTGCCGGAGCAAGGGCATAGGCTTTTTCCCAGTAGGGGAAAGCTTGATCATACTCACCTGTACGTAAGAAATCGCGATAGATCACATGTGCATTTAGAGCGGTCTCTTTGTCTGTTGATTGATCAAAGGTGATGCAAGGTCCATTTGGTTCTTCAGCATCCTTTTGCTGTACCGGCTCTGCTTTTGGTGAAACTGTAGTCTGCTGTCCCAACTTTGGACTGCAAGAAAGGGCCGCAACACAGTAAAATCCCAAAGCAAATCTAGACTTCAATAACATAAGTGTTCTTGAATTTACCCTAAATAAAAAGCCTCGTGCGGATCGACGAAGCTTTTTTACCCCTGCGAAGTAAGTCATTACTGAACTCTCAGTTTCGTTTTTTCACCGATCCAGCATCCTGTACTCAAAACAGCACCTTCCTTGTGCCCCCTCATAAAAGCATCGTCTTTACTGGGTTTGTGCGAATTGTAAATCCCGATTTTGCGGTTTGCTTCTTGAGCAACATTACTGTCGATGGATTTTGCATATATAAACTTATCTAGAGCTGCCAATATGATAATCCGTTGACCAAAACCATCTTTGGCACAAGACTTCGAGGCATCTGCATACATATCTCCGATAAGAATGTAGGGTTGACCCCAGTTCTCACGTAACTCTGCCGCCTTCATGGCGTTGCTCCTTGCCTCTTGAAGCTTTCCAAGTTTACGAAATTGGATTGAGGCAATATTAAAGTAATATTGGGCTCTCTTGTCTTGATCTTCCTCACTCTCGAGGGCCAAATCATATTTTTCAATAGCTCCTTCGAAATCACCTTCTTTGTATAAGCGATTAGCTACCACACCAGGGTTATTGGCTTCAAATTCTGCCTGCATCCGCTCATTCTCCGCTTTGGCGTATTCCTCATAAGTGCCTTGTAACTTGGTCAGGAATGGATCTGATTTGTCACAACCCTCTTGAATCAATTTATTATAGACGTATTTGACGACATCGGGATCATCAGGTTTTTCGTCGTACATCGGCTCCAATTTGGATTTGAAGTAGTCACAATCAAAGACCTCACTTTCGATCTCACCAAACTTGGCCAGCATACGAGCTTTTGATGACTCAAAATAAGCCTTGTATTGGCCGCCCTTTTCAATGTTGTAGTCTGCAGCCTCAACCAATTTCTCGTGAATCTCACGAACCTCCTCAGCATTCATTTTATCGTTCTGATACTGATATACAACGATATTGGCAATTGGCTCAAATATGATATACTCAACCTCGTTGCCGGTCCTCTCTAGGGAAGCCTCAAATGCTTCCAGATTGGCTTCATATGGACTGTTGAATTCATAGAACATGTCAAAACCCTTGCGGCCAAGAAGTTGGCCAGCTTTCTGGCGGGCACACTCTTCATCACAGTCTTTCAGTTTTATTGATCCTGCTTCATAACACTGGGCTGCTTGATCATACAATGCCAATATCTTATCGATCAGCTCGGCTCGCTTATCTGCATTCGCCGGATCCTTCAATTGTTCTTTGTAGATCTTAATCCCATCAGTAAAATGAAAATCCCTCATTCCATCAGCTGCCGGTGCAATGCCAAAGGCCCTCTGCCATTCGGTAAAAGCCAAAGCGAAATCACCCATTTTTATGGCCGATCGATAGTTGCTATGGGCATTTTCCGCCTCATCCTTCTGAGGAGAATCGTTCCAAGTCTCACATTGAGCGGTCAAATTCATGACATGTAGCGAACTGATCAGTGAGGTAATCAAGAGAATGTTTCTTATCTGAGCCATGATCAATTGAATTTTCGTTTTAAAAACCACAAATTGTTATTAAGAGTTACCCCGACATTAAACCGTAAAAAGCTTTCTTTGATCGGGATATCACCCCCATGACGGTTATACTCCACCCCTAAGTTAATAAATGATAATTGTCTAGAAAGCACAATGGGAAGACCAAAACCCACTCCCAGGGCAAAATCTTTAATTTGCGCTCCTTCGATCACTCGAGGATCCGTTCCTAGCCTTAATCCAAGACGGTATCTGATACGTTGGTGATAAAACTTGAATGCAGTTGCATCCGGTACATATTGAGCACCCAGGGAAAACTGACTGGCATTTTCAAAAGTCTGATTTTGGCTTAATTCATTTTCATAGTTCTTCCATCCTGTAGTTCGAAAATTTACACCCACCAGCCATCGTGTACTCTTTTTGTAAAGAGCACCAAAACTAAATTCTCCCGGATGCTTTCCATGGTCTTCAACCTCATCGCGGTAGAACAGTGTATCTGTGACTTCTGATCCCGTTGGTGGAGAGTTGAGTCCTTCATAGGGACCACTTTTGCGGGCATCAAGTATGGTGCTAACCGTACGAAAATTCCATCGACTGTTGCCGGCAAATCCAAAAGTAATCGATTTTGCATTCCGTTCATCTTCGAATCCGGCCCCTTTCGACAAGTCCAATTCATATTGTAATCCGAGCTTCCAGGTGAAGCCTCGATAACTTGCATCTCTGAGTGCATAGTCATGAAAAGCTAGAAGATTATCATCAAATATTACTGCTTTTTCATCCTTGATCGAACCAAATAAATAACCAATATTGGCTCCAACATACCACTGCTTGAACTTGATGCCATTGCCCCAGATCAAATTGTTTGTACCACCAAAACCTCGGTACTCGCGCGTTACTTGTCCAATGTCTTCTAAAGTCTCTTGTACTGCTGTAAAATGATTGACCCGGCTATTGGGTACTAGGGCAAAGGCCATCCCCCAGTTGAAATCAGTACTTTTCCTGTCCAGCAGCCGGTTTACGGGATTGATGAGTGGGAAGGCGAGAGAAAAATACTTGAGACTTCCTCCCCAATACGTTTGGGCGGTTTCAGCCGACAATCTCGAACGCGTAACGTCGAATCCCATTTCAAAGGCCGTTGCTTGTAATGCACCCAAAGAAGCCGGGTTAGCTAAATTGGTGTAGTAGGGGTGGGAAAATGCCGCTGAAATACCGCCCATACTCTGCAATGCCACAAAATCGATCCCGACGGGATCGCCGATACCAAACCTCGAGTATGGTGAATTAGATGAGTTTTGTGCTTCTGACAACACTAAAATCATGCCTACTAAACTGATGGTGTAGACAATTTTAAGTATGCTTTTGTGCATTATAGCTTAAAATTTCATTCAGACCTTGAAGCACTAGGTGAGGGCTTGCAAATATCTTTGTTTTCAATCTATTAACAAAAAAATGGGCACCACCGCCGGTTAAGAGAACGTTAAGATTCCTAAATTTTCTCTTATACTTTCCAATAAACCCACTGATTTCAAGCTCAGCACCAAGGCAAGCTCCCACCTGCAAGGCAGTCCTGGTATCTGTGCCCATCTCCATATAACGAGCCGGAGGGTCCACCTGCGGGAGCTGATCAGTAAATTTATGCATTGCCTGGAGCCGCATGTAAACTCCCGGACTAATATTACCACCTATGTACTCTCCCGTCTTCGTGATCAGGTCATAGGTTATGCAACTACCGACATCAATAACCAGATTATTCTCTTGTGGAAACAGAGACCATGCTCCCGCAACAGCAGCCAATCGATCTCTACCCAACGTGGATGGCGACTCGTACGTATTATGAAATGGCAATTGCAGGTCACTGCTCATAATCAGGTACTTGTCATGTTGATCGAAATATCGACTCATACTTTTGGATAGATGCTTGGTAGACGACAAAATGACGTATGATGCCTTGGAACCAGAAATCAATTTTCTTAATGTGGGAAGGTTAAATCGATCCAAAGTTGAGGTTTTCACCAACCTGCCCTTTTTAAAAAGTCCCCATTTGGTTCGTGTGTTGCCCCGATCGATTGCGAGATGCATCAATGCTTGAAATGTCGAACTCCTGTCGTGACCATAACCATATTATTTTGATCACAATAGTCAATACTTTCCTGATCCCTGATCGAACCTCCGGGTTGGATAACAGCATTTATCCCCGCTTGATGAGCGATTTCTACGCAATCAGGAAAAGGAAAAAATGCATCCGAGGCCATGACTGCTCCTTCCAGGTTAAAACCGAAATGGTGAGCTTTTGCTACGGCCTGTTTTAAGGCATCAACCCTTGATGTCTGTCCACAACCCATGCCCAACAATTGTGTGTCTTTTGCCAAAACAATGGTGTTTGACTTTAAGTGCTTCACACATTTATTTGCAAAGAGCAAATCAGTAATCTGATGTTGTTGGGGGTTTAACTTAGTCACCGGCTGCAAGTCTTCAGCCTGCTCAATCTTCAAATCAGCGTCTTGTGTAATCACTCCATTGAGAAGACTTTTAAACTGTTGATTTTGAACCGTATAATGCTTCAGCCGCAGCAAGATCCTCTTCTTCTTTGCCTGCAATTTTTGCAGTGCATCAATGTCAAAATCAGGGGCAATGAGGACCTCATAAAATATCTTATTGATTGCTTCTGCTGTCGCAAGGTCTACCTTCGAATTGGCAATGAGAATGCCTCCAAATGCCGAGATATTGTCTCCGGCTAAGGCAGCTTGCCAAGCCTCGTATATGGTATCTCGGGTTGCCACACCACATGGATTGGTGTGCTTCAATACGGCAAAGGTGGGTGCATCATCTCTAAACTCCCTCATCAATCCTACTGCCGCATCTACATCTACCAAATTGTTGTAAGAGAGCGGCTTACCACCTAATGGCTCAAACATATCATCAAGCTCTCCATAGTATACACCCCTTTGATGAGGATTTTCGCCATACCGCAATTCCTTGCTCTTTTCAAGACTTATTTTGAAGACTTGTTCCGTTTGAGGTTGGTTGAAGTATGAAAAAATGGCCGTGTCATAGTGAGATGAGACCATGAATGCATGTTTAGCCAATTGACGACGATCATCTAAATCAGAGTAACCTTTCTTACTTTGCAACAGTTGCTCCAGAAATTCATATTTATCTCTCGATGCTACCACCAATACGTCACGATAGTTCTTGGCCGCCGCACGGATCAATGAGATCCCACCGATATCGATCTTCTCGATAATCTCTGATTCCACGGTAGTGCTTGCGACCGTTTGCTCGAAGGGGTAGAGATCAACAATAACCAAATCAATTTCAGGAATTTCATAGGAATCCAACTGATGAAGATGCTCGTCCTCTCGACGAGCCAAAATGCCCCCAAATACTTTGGGATGCAAAGTTTTTACCCGTCCACTCAGGATCGAAGGATAAGATGTCAGATTTTCAACACTTTCCACTGAGATACCCCGCTCTTCAATATATCGTTGAGTACCACCGGTGGAAAATATAGTAACCCCTTGCTGATCAAGCAATCTGAGTACATTTTCTAGCCCCTCTTTGTGGTAGACTGAGACTAGCGCAGATTTAATTTTTTTGGTCGCCATCAATCGGAAATCAAAGGTTGAAATATTAGGGCACAAAGGTAGCAATTGCATCACAACCATAATGTGCTCTTCACATTTTTAATCGATTGCGGCTGGTAAAAAGGACCGGCCAAACTACTTCTTAGAATTTTTAGTGAGATTTAGAATATTGCCCATGGTATAACAAACCCGGCATCGAGCTTCATATTTATCCCTTTCACCGAGCAAAACTTGCTCGTCGTTGTTACTTAGGCGATAGGAATGTGTAGCCAGATTGCCGCAATGATTACAGATTGCATGTACTTTGGTGATATATTCCGCCACCGCCAGCAAATGAGGAATCGGGCCAAACGGCATTCCCCGATAATCCATATCAAGCCCAGCTACGATCACACGAATTCCTTTTAGCGCCAACCGTTCACACACATCAACCAGATCGAGATCAAAAAACTGTGCCTCATCTATTCCAATGACTTCACAATTCAAATCCTGTAATATTTCCCGAGCTGCAGGTACACTCGTCGAAGTGAAGATGTTTTCATCGTGCGAAACGACTCGATCTTGATGATATCTAACATCTTTCTCAGGTTTATAAACCCTTAATATTTGTCCAGCAATCTGTGCTCTCTTAAGTCTCCTGATGAGCTCCTCCGTCTTACCAGAAAACATAGAACCACAGATCACCTCAATCCAACCGCTTCTCTGCCCACGAAAGTTTGGTTCTAAAAACATATCTCTCTACCACACCTTAAGAATATCAGAACAAGACATGTAAAGATTTTGCAATATGTCTGACTGCTTTCAATTATCTTAGTAAAGATACCAAAGGGACTATAGAATTGCGTTCTTACAAAAAACAAAACATTTATGTCACAAGACAGAATCGAAATACTCCTAAACAAGGTCAGGGCCGTACTGCTTGAAGACAAGAGCATCAGTAGATTGGAAAGGGATCTGGCTCGTAAATACCTGGTCGAAGTCTATGATTTGATAGATGAACTCACCACAGATGAGGGTGACCAAGAACATAATGAGCACATACCATCAAAACCTGCAATAGGTAACCAACCTCCCACAAAGCAATCGGAAAAAAGGATTGACCGATGGGCTTTTAGTACGAAGTCGCCCGATGAAGAGAAGACTCCCCGACCAACCGCGATCGAAAGATCCAATGGCCCAGAAATTGAGCAGAAAGAAAGATCAGGAGAAGTGAATGCAATACTTCCAGAATCTGAGTCATCCCAACCGCCCAGCAATACTTCGGAAAGAGAAAAACCCGAAATCAGAGAAAGAACTCATTACACCAGAGAACCTGCCCCTAGTAATCCTCTGGACAGACCTGAGCCATCTTTCAATGATTTGCGCGAGGTGGTCACAAAACGCCATCCCATTCCATCGCGCTATCAGATTTTATTTGATAAAGAAGGTGATTTTAATGAACTATCTGATCGATTGAGCAAATCTCCGATTCACGATTTGAGTAAAGCCCTGGGCATCAATGACAAACACTTGGTAGTAAACGAACTGTTTAATAACCAGATAGAGGACTTTCAAGAGACAATCGACGTGCTCAATGCCAAATACAGCTTTGATGACGCCAAAACTTATCTTGTAAGGCATGTTATCGACAAATACAAGTGGCTGGACGAAGAAAAACTTGATCGGGCAAGAGAATTTATTAAATTGATAGAAAGGAGATTTATCGAGGTTTAATTCTTCTATGACGGAAATCAAGTCATCAAAATTCTATCAGAGTTTACGATTCCCCGCAATCGTATTATTGATATTGTGGCTGATCCAGATTATTCAGGGTCTTACTGGGCTAAGCTTCGGCTGGCTAGGTGTTTATCCCAGGCACATTGCCGGGATCAAAGGAATTTTTACCTCTCCATTTATTCACAGTCTGGATTGGATGCATCTGATCAATAACTCAGTGCCCTTATTTGTGGGTTTGGCGATGATAAGTTTTTTCTTTCACCGCATTGCCAAGCAAGTGATCTTTTTGATTTACTTCCTCACTGGGCTTGGTGTTTGGATCTTCGGAAGATCGGTGCTTCACATAGGAGCGAGTGGAGTGGTCTATGGTTTGATTTCATTTATTTTTTGGAGTGGCATCTTTCGTCGCAATACCCAATCTATCATCCTCGCTTTGATCATTCTCCTGCTGTACAGTGGGATGTTTTATGGTGTTTTGCCCAATCAGCCAGGTATTTCTTGGGAAAGTCACTTGATCGGCGGTCTGATCGGAATCCTGGTTTCCTACATGTTTCGACAAGTCGTAGTTGAAGACGAAGCCGAGATTCCTGACCCGGTGATTCAGATTGAAGATGAAGATCAGGACTATTTTTTGGATCGAACTACATTTAATCAGACCAAGGAGGAGAGAAGGCAGGGAACCAGCGATTGGTTTAGTGATTCTACATTTTAGTCAGTTTCTCCAGCTCCTTGCTCGCTTCCCGTACACTCCCATATTTCAGAAGCCAGCGTTCAGCATCTTCATAGCTGAGCTCATACTGGTGCATCAGCATTTTGGTTCCTCTGTCTTTTAATTTATTGTTGGACAGGGCCATATCTACCATTCGATTATCTTTCACTCTACCCAGCTTGATCATTACCGCCGTGCTGATCATATTTAGCACCATCTTCTGAGCAGTTCCTGATTTCATTCGTGTACTGCCCGTAACATATTCGGGACCCACTACCGTCAAAATAGGGAAATCGGCATGCTCTAAGATTGGTGCCCCTGGATTGCATGTGATTGCACCTGTTTTTATTCCATTCTTACGGCAATCTTTAAGACCGTGAACAACATAGGGCGTCGTACCCGAAGAGGCGATGCCCACCACTACATCATACGTATTGATATGATAATCGCTGAGATCCTTCCAGGCCTGGTGAATGTCGTCTTCAGCATGTTCGACACTGTGCCTCAATGCGTGATCGCCTCCGGCAATTAATCCGATCACCCAATCTGGAGGGACACCATAGGTAGGTGGGCATTCCGATGCATCCAAAACCCCCAGTCGACCTGAGGTACCCGCACCGATGTAGAACAAGCGTCCACCGTCCTCCATTTTGGCTACGATACACTCTATAAGAGGGGTTATTTGAGGAATGGCTTCCTTAATCGCCAAGGAGACTTTTTGGTCTTCACTGTTGATTCCCTGTAAAATTTCTGACACAGATTTGTGCTCCAGATGATGATGCAGGGATGATTTTTCAGTAATTTTTTCCATCTGCAAAGATTAAATCAGATATGTGCTTTAGAAAGTAGAGAAGGATCCAAAATGGGATCCTTTTTGGATCCCAACCAAATACCCACGAATGTTAGCACCCCGTTTAGAATCAATAGTTCAAAACCAAACTTGTAACCTCCCAGCAGAATTTCAGAATTACTATCAATCAAATAGGTAATAGCCGGAGCAGCTATACAGATATAAGGTATCCATCGGTCTGCTGCTTCTCGATTGATAAAGAAACCGAAGGCATACAGTCCCAGGAGTGGGCCATAGGTATAACCGGCTATGGTAAAGAGGGCTTGTATGACTGCCTGGTCATTAACGTAATAAAACGCCATAATAATGATGAAAAGCAGCAGTGAAAAACCCACATGTACAAGGAGCCGGGTCTGTCTCTTAGCAGACTCAGAATGACTTGACTTCTCAAAACCCAGAAAATCGATGCAAAATGAAGTAGTCAAAGCAGTTAAGGCCGAATCAGCACTGGAATATGCGGCAGCAATCAGACCGATCAGAAAGACAATGCCGATGGCTGGATTAAGGTATTGAAGCGCAAGTGTAGGATACAACAAATCTGAGGCATCACGGGCTTCACCCCCTACCATACGACTGGGCATGTCGATGCCGTGATTTGACATGTAGATGTACAGTAATACCCCAAGAGACATAAAAAGAAGATTGGCAAAAATGAGAATGGTGCTAAAACTCATCATGTTTTTCTGTGCCTCCTTAATATTTTTACAGCTCAAGTTTTTCTGCATCATGTCCTGGTCCAAACCAGTCATGACAATAGCAATAAAGATTCCACTTAAAAACTGCTTGAAAAAATTGTTCGGATCAGCCCAACCTCCTTCAAAAAACCAAATTCGAGAATATTCACTCTCCCTTACTGTTTCGAAAATACCCCACAAATCGAGATTGAGATCTCTGCCGATGTAAATGATCGTGGCTACTACAGCTACCAACATCGAAGCGGTTTGCAATGTGTCAGTCCAAACTATGGTTTTTATACCACCTTGATAGGTGTAGATCCAGATTAAAATGATGGTAAGTAAAATGGTTACTGCAAAAGGAATGCCCAGAGGTTCCATAAGAAATTGCTGCAATACGATGGCAACTAGAAATAATCTGAAAGCTGCACCTATACTCCGCGAGAGTAGAAAATAAGCTGCGCCGGTCTTATATGCCCGAACACCAAATCTCCTTTCAAGGTAGGTGTATATTGAGGTGAGCTGTAAACGGTAGTACATGGGCATGAGGACATAAGCAATGACGAGGTACCCAAAGAAGTAACCAAATACCACCTGCATGTACGAGAAAGCACTTGTTCCTACATATCCAGGTACCGAAATAAAAGTTACCCCAGATAAAGAAGCCCCAATCATTCCAAAGGCCACCACAAACCAAGGCGATTTGCGGCCACCAATAAAAAAATCCTCGTTGTGAGATCCCCTTGAAGTGATGTAGGAAATGCCCATCAGCAGAAGGAAATAACCTGCTAGAATAATAAGAATAGTCGAAGGAGAAATTCCTTGCATTCTGATTGGTTAGTCCTGCAATTTTGAACCAAACATCAAGTCTCCTGCATCACCCAGACCCGGCACAATGTAAGATTTTGCAGTAAGTTCTTCATCGACAGCACCAACCCACATTCGAATCTCAGGATAGAGACGACTGAGATAGCTAACTCCATATGTGGATGCGATGATTGACACCAGGTGAATGCTTGACGGGGTTCCATAATTCTTCAAAACTTTAAGCGCAGCCTCAAATGATGCACCTGTGGCTAGCATGGGATCCGTCAAGATTAAGACACTATCATCGAGATTGGGACAGGTTGCAAATTCTAGATTTATTTCAAAAGTTCCATCCTTGTGGTGCTTTCGGTAAGCTGATATAAAAGCATTATCTGCCAAATCAAAATACTTTAGGAAAGCATAATGTAAAGGAATACCAGCCCTAAGGATGCTGGCTATCACAATACGGTCCGTTGGCAAAGGGATAGAAACCGAACCTAAAGGAGTATCTAGCTCCTTCAAACGATATTCAAAAGTCTTGCTAATTTCATAAGCAAAGATATACGCCAGCCGTTCGACGTTGGCTCGAAACCGCATCCGGTCTTTCTGGATTTCGACATCTCGCAACTCAGCTATGAACTGATTGGCAACACTGTTGTTTTCACTAAGATCAAACATCATTGGGTTTGATGGTTAGCTAAAAAATGAAATACTCAACCAATGGCCACCCAAAGTAGTGGAAACGACGGAAGTATTTGAAAATTTGGCGTCTTAATTGCAAATTAAAGGCAATTGCACTATCTTGATTGGCCGCTCATATGTATAAGAATATTACACATATCGTCATTTTATCCCTGGTCTTTCTCAGCCAATCCGTTCAAGGTCAATACACAATTCTACCCAAACCTATTGGTGATGAATCCCTCGTATATGAGACGGAAAGAATCTTTGATATCCGACTGCACTCCAATGGCTTTTCGTTGGGATACTCCGTAGCCGATATCGAGACTTGGTATCGAACGAGTTACTATTATTTTGACATTGGATCTTTGAAACATCGAAAGGAGTATTCTCAGAATTTTAAATTTTTTAGTGGCGGTAGTACACGAGAGAGTTCTCGCCCCTTTATCTATGGCAAGCAGAATCGATTGTATGCATTGCGGGCCGGGATTGGCAAGAAGCGATATTACTCTGAAAGGGCCAGACGAAAAAGTGTAGTGGTGGGTGTTGCCTACGAATATGGCTTTACCATCGGGATCTTAAAGCCCTATTATCTAAAACTGCGGCGATTTGTCGACGGGGGTGAAGATGATATCACAGAAGAAAAATATTCTGCAGACAATGCTGATTTATTCCTTGATGAGACCAGTATTTTTGGCGGTGCTGAGTTTAGATATGGACTTGATGAGCTCAAATTGAAACCAGGTTTTCACGGCAAGCTTGGTGCTAACTTCTCTTGGGGTACGACTGAGACATTTGTCAAGGCGCTTGAGGTCGGGATTATGGCTGATTTATTTCTAAGCAAAGTACCTATTATGATCATAGAGGAAAACAAACCATACTTCCTCAATGTTTACCTAACTTTACAGCTGGGCAAACGATCTTAAAGATCATCAGAACTTCCCTTTTATGATTGATTTACCTGTCGTCCCAGGCCGAAAGGCTAAGAGACCAAAGTGGTTGCGAGTCAAGCTTCCTATCGGGGAGAAATACAAAAAAGTGAGGCAATTGGTTGACACCTACCAGTTACATACAATTTGCCAAAGCGGAAACTGCCCAAACATGGGAGAATGCTGGGGTGCAGGTACGGCTACTTTCATGATCTTAGGCAATACTTGTACCAGATCATGCTCATTTTGTGCCGTAAAGACAGGTAGGCCTCCCGAGTATGACGATGATGAACCAAGGAGGGTTGCCGAAGCCATCTCACTGATGCAGGTTAAACATGCGGTCATTACTTCTGTAAACCGGGATGAGCTCCAAGACCGGGGTGCCGAGATCTGGTATGCTACCGTGGTAGCTATCAAGGAGCGGTGTCCGGACACGACCATTGAGACCTTGATACCAGATGTTAAGGGTAGTTGGGACGCCCTTGATCGTATGATCAGTGCTGGACAGGAAGTAGTCAGCCATAATATGGAGACGGTAAAAAGATTATACCGTTTGGTGAGACCTCAAGCAAAATATGACCGTAGTTTGGAGCAAATCGCACGCACCAAAGCTGCCGGGAAGCGCACCAAGTCTGGAATCATGGTCGGCCTTGGTGAAACCCGCGAAGAGGTACTTCATGTGATGGATGACCTGGCTTCCCACGGCTGCGATGTTCTAACCCTTGGTCAATATCTGCAACCGACAAAGATGCATCTGGAAGTTGCCCAATATATCCACCCAGATCAATTTGCCGAATATCGAGAAGAAGGATTAGCCCGTGGATTTGATTTTGTGGAAAGCGGACCATTGGTTAGGTCCTCTTATCACGCAGAACGTCACCTGTAAGGTTAGGCAACCATATACATCTTCCCCGGCAAGGATTTGATAAGCCCCTTGAATTCTAGACTTAGCAAGACTGCGGCTATCTGGCTCACCGAAAGTTGAATTTCTTTATAAATCTTGTCAATGCTGGTTTGTTCGGCATTACGCAATAACTCAAATACTTTCTGCTCATCTTCGTCAAGGGATTCGAATAGCTTGGGCTGGATGGCAGTCAATGACTCCCGAGGGTGCCATTGGAGATAACCGGCAAGCTCCTCTCCAGATTCAACAAGATGAGCTCTATTCGTCTTTATCAAATGATTGCAACCCCTACTATATTGATCGCCAACCCGACCAGGAAATGCAAATACATCCTTATGGTAACCATTAGCCATCTCAGCACTGATCATTGAGCCCCCTTTTATATCAGACTCAATCACAACCAATGCATCACAGAGTCCGGCGATGATACGATTTCGCATAGGAAAGTTCTCACGGTCTGGTTTGGTTCCTTGCCCAAACTCCGTCAATAACCCTCCTTTGGCCAACATTCTCTTAGCAATGTGATGATGAGCGGCAGGATATATCCAATCTAGACTGGAGCCGAGCACACCGATTGTAGGCATAGAAGAATCGAGAGCGGTGCGATGTGCACACACATCAACACCATAAGCCAAGCCACTGACAACCATGACATCAAGATGCTTTATGGAGTCTACCAGTTTTTCACATTGATTTATGCCATAGCGAGAGGGTTTTCTGGTGCCAACCACCGCCAAAATTCGAGCTTGGTTCAGATCAGCAGAACCTTTATAGTAAAGCATAATCGGGGCATCTCTGATGCGACGGAGGCGTATAGGATAATCCTTATCGAGATAGAACAAGGCATTAATCTGGTGCTTCTCGATAAAGCGCAACTCAGCTTCCGCTTCCCGAAAAGTACTTCTCTGCAAAATGGAATCAGCAATGGTACCGCCCACTCCCGGTATCCTGAGTAAGTCGGATTTCTTTTGTTTAAAAACGGCCTCAGGTCCACCCGCAAATCCAACCAAATTCTTCGCCAAGACGGCACCAACTTTGGGAATTTGAGTGATCGCTATCTTATACAGCATATCGGGGTGAGCCATGGGGAGTAGATCTGAAATGGGATTTTAATATAGTGAAATTAATGCGTTAGTTTTGTCTGTCATAACCATAAGAGTGGATCGTAAATAACTATACTGCGCTTCACATAAGATCATAACCTTGGAAAAAATTTATGCCCAAAAGTAAAAAGTACTATGTCGTATGGGAGGGTCAAAGGCCGGGGATTTACGATTCCTGGGATCAATGTAAACTTCAGATTTCGGGATATCCCAACGCTAAATACAAAGCTTTCAAGAGTTTGCAAGAGGCCAAAGACGCTTACCACAGCAGCTTCGAAGATCACTTCCAACAGAAAACTACCAAGCTCCTTGAGGATCCTGATCTTAAAGCGGTGATCAAGCCAAGCATCTCGGTTGATGCGGCGTGTAGTGGCAATCCTGGCGTCATGGAGTATCGGGGTGTTGATACGGACAGTGGTGACGAGATATTTAGGCAGGGTCCTTTCGAGCAGGGCACCAATAATATCGGTGAGTTTCTAGCCATTGTTCATGCACTGGCATATCTGCAGAAATGCAATGATTTGACAACACCAATCTACACTGATTCTAGAACTGCTTTGGCCTGGATTAGAAATAAACAGGTGAAAACGAACTTAAAGAGATCCCGTAAGAGCAGTCGTCTTTTTCATCTTGTAGATCGTGCAATTCGATGGTTAAAAATAAATAAATACGAAAACCCGATTCTCAAGTGGGAAACCAAAAAATGGGGTGAAATTCCAGCTGATTTTGGTCGGAAATAAGACCGAGGTGACCAAAGCACATTTCAACTGAAGCGCATCGGATACTCTACCTCAACTCTCCCTCGCTTTATATTCTCAAGTCGACGCCGGATCCTTTTTCTTCGCACCGGCTTCAACAATTCGGTAAACAATATACCTTCCAGATGATCATACTCATGCTGAATTACTCTGGCCTCAATATCGGTGAAAGTTTGTAAGTGCTGTTGAAATTCCTCATCCTGATATTGCAACGTGATAACGGGTAGACGGTCGACATCTCCACGAATCTCCGGGATACTAAGACATCCTTCCTCATAGGACCACCAGTCGCCTTCTTCCTCGATTATCTTTGGGTTGATAAAAACGCTTTTGAGGCCTTCTTTGTCCTCACCCTCTTTTACCAGCTGCGTAGTATCCATAACAAAAATGCGAAGAGATTCTCCAACTTGAGGAGCGGCCAGTCCAACGCCCTGTGCATTGTACATGGTTTCCCACATATCCGCAATGAGTTCGGAAAGGCCTTCGTGACCAAGCTCCACCTCTTTTGCTTTACGTTTTAAGATTTTTGTGCCGTAAGCATAAACAGGCCTGATCATACTACGAATAATGTTGAAGGTAGTCCTGTAAAATCAATACGGCGCTGACTTCATCAACCAAGTGCTTATTTCTCCTCTTTCTTCTTGATGCGCCACTTGCCAAGATGATTTGTCTTGCTTCTTTAGTCGTCATGGATTCGTCATGCAATGTAACTTTGATTTCTGGAAATAGCTTTTCAATGCTATCGGCGGTCTTTTGAATGGGCTGAGCCAGCTGCGATGGTGTGCCATCAGGATGATGAGGTAAACCAATGACAATTTCTTCAACATCTTCCCTGGAGCAATACAGTTCTAGAAAGGTCTGGAGCTCAGCAGTTGACACTGTCGTGATGCCATTAACAATGAGCTGAAGTGGATCGGTTGCAGCTAGTCCACATATCTTGGTGCCGTAATCAATGCTCAGTATCCTTGACATAGGTTGCAAAGATAATAACATCATTAGCAATGACTTAGTTACATCACTGGAAGCGTTACATCGAAAAACAATGGGATTCCCTTACCGATCTTGTTCACAGAGAAATTCCCCTCCGTCTTCACGGAGAGGAATCTCATCTCAATATTGATTAGCCTAAATTCTTATTATCTCCTTCATAATCGCAGCATCTTCCTGGTATGGGTACCGTATTCTGACTGCACTTGGTAAAATAAGAACCCATCAGGCAATGATCTTCCGTCAATCTCAAACTGATGAATTCCTTCCTCATAATGGGCTCTATGTGTAGAAACCAATCTTCCTGAGGCATCATAGATCATGACACTAACTTGTCCTTGCACCGGAAGTGTAAATTGAATCGAAGTGCGATCTTCAAAAGGATTGGGAACATTTTGATCAACAACAAACTGACCTATCTTTGGCTCTCCTCGAGTAAACTTGAGCGCTAGGGTCTGACTATCCTCATCCGAAATCACCACCTCCGGACTTAAATCCTGACCCAGTGATAGGGCGGTGCTGAGCAATGTCTCCTTGAGAGCTCGCACAGTAAGAATCAGTTTTGCACCGTTGATCGCTTGTGGTGCGCTCCAGCTAAGTCGTACATCTTCAGGTCTAAGGTTCACCATTTGATCCTCGAGTTTGAAACCATGAGAAGAAATACCTTGAATCTCCAGAGCGGATGCATCTACAATCCATTGTAACTGGAGCCCCTCCATAGATCCCAGTGGAGTCAGATCGATGGGAATGGCATATTGCTCGCCATTTTGCAATTGTCGATCCTCCACACCAATCAAGGCCTTTGGTGCAGACCTCCCCGTGCTTCGAGATGTGACTACAGTGTTGTTTAGATCACCGATTTTTACCGCTACAAAATCTGGGCTTTCACTTACCTCAGTAGCAGTACTGATCAGGACAGATTCTGGATAGGACGCTTCAATAGCGTCAGCTACTGAACTAAAATTATGGGCTCGGTCAACAAATCTCCACGACTTGTTGGAGGGCAGCTCATCAATTTTCCCGATCAGCAACTTTCTAAGTTGCACCAAATCGATCGGGTTAATCTTACCATCGTCATTGGCATCCGCAGCAATCATCTTATAAGGCGAATCGATGGCCTTGATGCCCAAAATGTGTTTTTGGATTTTTAAGAGATCAATCGTAGAGATGCCGTTGGCGTGATTGACATTCTTTTCAGGTTTGACTTCTGCAACAATGTTGCTCGGAATTCTGAATGAATAAGATCCATCATGGCTGGTAATTTCAGAGAAATCAAGATTGCCCATACTTACCTTCACAGCTACCTGAGCGACCTCCTCCTTCATCTCGGTGGAGATTTGACCACCAATTACAATAGATGACTGATTGACCGATTGACACACATTATGGTTGTCTTGGATGATAAGAACCGCATTGACGTAATCAGCTGTGCCCTGGCTCGTATCTACTGCCCAAATCAGCACATTAATCACAGTTGGGTTTGACACCATGTCGTCACAATCCAGTGACAATGAACCACCCTCGGTCGGAACTGGCGGAGAGAGCAACCCAGAATCTCTTTGAATGTAGTATACCAGGTTATCATCTAACCCCGTACAGGCATTCCTGGAGCTGACATTGTATTCCTCAGCCCATATCTCACCCATCGCCACATCAAACGAACCATTGTTGTCAAGATCCATTGGGTTTAGAGCCACTATCATCGAGGGTCTCATGACCAATTCTGGCTTTTTCTCTGACACCAGCTTGAAAGGGTCATCTATGGTTTGGATGTTCCCACAAAGATCTTTGGCGGTCCAAATTACAAGGTATTGTCCAGCTGGTAGGGGGAAACCTAGATTGATGGTTGTGCCCGTACCATTCGCAATTTCGCCAGATGCATCCGATAAGCTCCAACTGACACCTTGAAGACCACAATTGTCGGTCGCACCAATACTCCGCGTAAAGCCATCCAGCTCGCAGTTGGGAATTGGGATTTCATCCGCTCCCTGAATGGTCAGCTCCGGTTTGATTGTATCCACGATGTGGATGTATTGGACATATTTGAAGGCATACGAAGTATCACTAATTGTCCAATCACGAAAGTCAGCAGGTATGCCCGTTTGGGTGGGGATCAGACATGCATCATAGACACACCAGGTACGTTGAACAGTTTTACAATTGCTAGATCCAGCTACAGGGGTAAACAGCTTATCCCAATAGCCAATCGCCACCTTAGCACAGGACCCTGTACCCAAATAGTCCAGCTCGCCAATCTCATCTGGGTGAAGCGCACCTCCAAAATTACCCGAAATGTCTCTGACCAATTCGGTACATTCTTTGATCTTTACCACCTCGTCAGGAAAACTAAAATCAGCAGGATTGAGCGGACACCGTCTTACTACATAAATATATTGGACCTTGTTCAGACCATTTGAAAATTGAAAGGTGCGTTTGATCCAACCTCCACAGTCATCAAAAGCCACTTCAACGACCTCCTCAACAAAATCACTACAATTGTCACTATAAATACCATGATTCATCATTCGGCCGGTATCCATGCGAACTAAGGTGCCTCCGGAAAGCTCGCAGGTAGAATCCTTTACATAAAACTGGTTGTCGACAGGGAAAACTCCGTTCAGTACCGGCTTGTAGGTCCCAAAATATTTAGCCAAGCTGTCTTTATTGAACGTGCCATCGGGGTTTTCAACTTGGGGTTGCTGGCACTGAAAGTACACATCGCAATCTACTTCAACGTCTTCTAACTCTTCGATAATGGTCGGAGGTGTTTTGTCTTCCACATGCAGCGTAAGCCAGCATGTACTGGTGTTACAACTCTGATCTATGTACAGAATCTCAACCATCACGCCTGTACCTACATCTTCACAACATACAGGAATGAAATCCGCATATCCCGAATCGATGGCTTCGCTGCAATTGATACCATCGATCTGATACCATTCGTATTTCTCTGCATAGAACTGGGCTAAGTAGGAATCGGGATCATCAGCTCCACAGGCAGTCCTCCAGTCGATCTTTCTTCGTCCATATACTGCTTCAATACCACAATTGTCAGCAAAGTAACCGGCAAGACTGTCAACAGAGATCCAGGTTATGACTCCGCTATTCGACAAAGTGACGTTATAATCGGCAATGCAAACCGCAGTCGGTGCTAAGTCATCGACTACACTTAATGCGGCATACAGACTGTCGATATTGTCACATTCATCGATCACCTGATAGAGCAGACAGTAATCACCTTTCACCAGACCCGCTGCTGATCCTCCATTCTCCAAGGGAGGGGATACAGGACCATCAATCACTTTGACTTGCACATCAGCAATATTGCTGCAAGCATCAATTCCATCGGCAGTTGGGATATTTCCCATCGCCGAACAATCATGGATTCCAGCAGACAAGAAAAACTGTGGAACACTATCCATCCCATTATGATCGAAGCACAGATCAGAACTATCAGAGGAAGGAGTAATAAAAAAGCCTTCTGGATCGGTGGTATCTATGATTTCTATGGTTTGCAGATGGGGATCTATAACTCTTGTCGGATTACACCAGTCGAGAAACCTCCACCGAAGTTGGTATTTGTCTAGACAATGTCCAGGCCAATCTATGGTATCAACGGCTACCATTAAGCCACAGTAGACATTTCCGGGAATCAGGGGATGGCCCTCATATAAGGGAAATCCTGTTTGCTCCAGCTCAGCATATGGACCTGAGACCGAATCACAGGATATCATCGTATCCGATGGAAAGACGATATCATCAACTGCAATGGTGTCTATGATCGTTGTATCCGTACAAGTAAAAGCGCAATCCTCCCCATCCTTGCCATAGATACTCCAATGCCGGAAGATGGTATCCAGGTCACAGTCCACTTTGATATGTTCGGTTAATAGCTGCACCACAATGCTGGGAGATAAGTGGGTGATTCCATCACTACAAGTGTCAATGGCTGGATTGACATCGGGGTCTTCAAAAAGATTCTCCACAAAGAATGGATCATTGCAGGCAATAGTATCTCTTTCACAAATAATCCGTGGCAGCACATTTAAGGCCATGGAGCAATGTGGACCCGATGGATAGGGTGCGGAATAGAAGTGAAGGGTCAATTGTTGGCCAATGTAGCCACAAGCCTCGGCGATTCTGATTTGATTTGGATTTCCATTGGCGTCTCCGGGATGGGTAATACTCAGAGGGTCCGTAAGCCTAGTCCCATCGGGGGCTTCAAGCTCAATGGAATCAAAGCAAGTATTGCCAGCAAAAGCTCCTGTCAATTGGCGTAAAATGGCTAAGGTAACCCTCAGTTGGTCACCTCCATCATTTCCATTCTGCTGATATCCTACAGGTAGGTTAATCACTTTGTCGGGACAACAATTTTGTCCGAGGGCATTGTTGGGAAGGCCAACCTCAAAGAGGAAAATGGTAATGACACATACGAGCAGCCGGAAGTTGAGGGCACGATTGTTCCATCCAACCGTTGTCAGGTAGGCAAAATTCTTCATGAGACCTTTTTTTAGTCGTTTCGTAATCTTTTTGAGATGGTGCGGTCCTGGAAAAAAGAATCAGCCGGTCTATTGATGGTGCAGAGATTACAAGGGATCAATCATTTAGTCGATACCTTAACTCTATAACAAATATGTAAATAAACTTTAATATGTAAAAAATTAATATTTAAAGATTTTTATATTATTTTTTTATTGTATATATTTTGATGTGTTCAAATTAATTATGAATAGGAGAAATTGATATATGTTATTCCAAAATGTCCAGTATCTAGATTTCGACATCATTTTGCTATACATAGGCCGTCGAAGACGGCATGGGAGAGTTTACATCGAGTAGAGAGAAGTAAGATAAACTTTTAGACCTGCAAACTGCAAAGGAGTTTATCCTACTTCGCCCTCTCACACCACCGGACATACGGTTCACGTATCACGGCGGTTCTTAGAGTAATTTGGTAATGGATGGAACCGACTGTGCAGCAGGTGCAATGACGCGAGTCCAACTGTATCAAAGTAATGGTTCGGATATGCAGCATTCATATGGCTTGCACCCGAATTCCACCAGGCTCCGCGCTGATTAAACGATGACAGCACCGCTCTTTCCTCGCTAAGTCCTCGGGATATCAGTGCGCTCTTTCTCGTCCAATTCCGCTTCATCTGGCGCCATTTAATCTTCCTCAAGTGGCGCCGTATCCAGCCATCCAGTTCCTTCGTGAATCCTCTCACCTCACTGAGCGAAAAGTAACTCATCCACCCAGCCAACAGTGGGTTGAGGTTCTCTTTCACGAAGCGCTCAAGGTTCCTGCCCTTCCCCATTCTCATCCTCACCTTAACCTTGTTCTTGAATCGCTTGATACTCCATTTGGCAACCTTAAACTTCACCGGGTTGTTGCTTGTAAAACTATAACCCAGCAGCTTACGATTCCATGGTCGATCCAGGGTGCTCTTCTCTCCATTGACTTTTAGCTTTAGCTTCTGCTCAATGAAGCCCTTTAGGCTTTCCATTACTCGTTCTCCTGAGCGTTTGGTCTTCACCTATATCTGAAAATCATCCGCATATCGTACAAAGTAATGCCCCCGCTTCTCCAACTCTTTATCTAACTCGTCCAACACAATGTTTGATAACAATGGTGATAACGGGCTGCCTTGTGGGGTCCCTTTCTTCCGAATTTGTTCCATGCCGTTCACCATCATCCCACTTCGCAGATACCGCTCTATCAGATGGATTACGCGTCGATCCGATATCCGATTGCTCAGCTTACTTAGTAGGCGTTGATGGTTTACTTCATCGAAAAACTTCGCAAGGTCCATATCTACAACCCATCTTCGTCCTGTGTTAATATGATCCCGGGCTGTACGTAGTGCCTGATGGGCACTCCGCCCTACTCGAAAACCATAACTCCATTCCGAAAATTCTGCGTCGTAATATGGACTCAGTACTTGGTGTATGCCTTGTTGTATCATCCGGTCTACCACTGTCGGTATGCCTAGCATCCGAACTCCACCTCCCGGCTTTGGTATCTCTACCATCCGCACTCGTTGGGGGTAGTAGCTGTCTGTCAACAAGGACGCTTTGATCCCTGACCAATGCTTATCTAGATGCGGCTTTAGTTCCTCTACAGTCATGCCATCTATGCCACCACTGCCTTGGTTATTGTACACTCGCATATAAGCTTCGATCATGTTCCCACGACTGACTATTTGCTCCATTAGCTCAGTCGGTAGCTCGCTCTTGGCTTTATTATTCCCCGGTCCGTTTGTCGCTCTCATCAGTTATCTCTTGCTTTCCGAGCCGTACCTCCCCAATGAGACCATTCCATCCCAGAAATGGCTCCTGCTACTCCTAATCGTACCGTTAACAATAATCCATAAGCGTCTTAACTCTAAGTTCGGCCCTTCGCACTGACAGTCTCAATGCTACTATGGCCTCGGCTGACTTCTGCTGACTCAACTTTGTGTCTCCACTCAGCTTGTGGTATAAGTCCGTATCCTTCTCGGATATGCTTCCTAAATGATCCACTTGCCAACAGATCTCCCCGGGTAATGCGCAAATACCTTCACATTTATGCCTGCCACATATACATAATCACCTCCTGTGCAAGTATTGGACTTTAGAGATATAGGCCTCCTCATCCGGTGACAATGCCTAACTATGTGATTCCTGTTCGTCAGGCCAATGCTTTGCCTTCGGCTTCCTCCAACCATATCCTCGCAGATATAATCTTGCCGTTCAGCTAATGCTTCCCCTTGCCGGGTGCATAGAGGACTTTCACCTCCAAGTATTTGCGCCCTGCCGGGCGCACCTACGAAAAGGGTCCGCGAGTACGAGACTCGCGGACTCCCATGAAGGTCTCAAAAAGAAGATTTGTATGATCAAAACCACCTCTTTGAGGCCTGATGACGGCTCACTCCTTCGCTTAACTCTGTCAATACTGCCAGAGCATTTTGCCCGTGTAGATAGATGTAGGTGTTTTAAGCCGGTAAATCAAGATACCTTTTGACAATGCCGAATTTGGTTTGAATCTGAATTGTTGACTCCCTGCTGGATAAGTTCGTGATTGTAGATCGACGGCACTGCCTTCGAGGTCCATGACCTCTAGTGTTACCTGTCCTGCCACCTCATTATTGAAGGGTATGACGGTAGAATGACTAAAGGGGTTTGGTTGATTAAGACTGACTAGGACCTTGGCTCTTGCTTCATTTTCGGGATCCTCCCCTGCCCTATGTGTTCCTGTACGCTCTCCATTGGCCAGTAAGCTCCTGCCCGTACAGGTGACGGCCGAGATCGTTAAGATATGGGTGCTGTTGGGTGAAGTGTTGCCACTGGTATCTGTATAGGTCCAAGTAATCGTATAGACGGTATCTTGGTTACCATTTTGCAAAGTGACATCGATGTTTTCGATCTTAACTGTATCCACCTCGCAATCCTCGTTAATGATGAATAATGACATCACTGCCTGCCCTTCAATATCTCGATTGTAAACGTCCCTCCATTCGTCCGGGGGAATACAGTCAGAACCATTGGTCGTCTTGGTCACATTGTCTATTACAGTGATGGTATCTGTAATGATGAAAGGAGCAAAACAATCACCTGTAATGGTATAATCCACATAGTGTACACCCACAGGGTAATCTCCAGAGGCATCTGCACCTGATGCAAAAGCATAGGGAGAGTTATTGGTGATGACCACATCGGGGCTGACACTGCAGGGGCTTAGGGTAATAGGTTGTACCTCTACGGTATCAAAACATTCACATCGCATGATATTGGTATTTCCGCCATACATATTCGGCCTGCCCTCAATGGCTATAGTGATCGCAATGGTTTGCTTGCAGCTATCTCTCCTGTTGCCATTACTGCCGAGTAAATACCAGGTGCGAGTGATGGTTCCAAAGTTGTTACACATTTCCACCTCGGTAATGCTGTCTAGTGCAGGAGGACAGGCCTGTCCCATCACAATCACCTCAGGAGATCCAAACAGGACATGGAGATCTTCAAGATCAGGTGGAACTTGATCACAAGGTACGTTTACGGTATCAAGGCCATCACAAACCAGCTCCACCGTTCCCTCGCCTTTTACGTGAAGTGAGCACCATCCAAAGGAAGAGAGACCATGATTATTGGTCGCTTTGACCCAATATTTGATGGTGTCACCTAAATCTGCACAGGTAATAGCCAGGCACGAATCCAATTGAGTGGTGTCCCTTCCCACAAGCACTTCAACCAATTCACTACAAGTTTCAGTTACATCTACCGGCAACAAGTCTATACTGAGACAGACTGAATCTTTATCAGCAGGCAGGGTATAATTGGCCAATGAAGCACATGCAATTAGAGGGGCATCATCCCAAACATCTACATAAAATGTACAGGTATCTCGATTTTCGCAAGCATCCTCGGCAATGTAATCCAGTCGATGTCGACCCGTATCAAGTTCCACGATATTTCCAGAGAAATACTTTCCATCAATGAGATAAAACCTCTTGATGTCGCCATCGGGGGTGCATTCATCTGTCGCCGGATATCTTCCCAGTGGAAAGATTGCCTCACACTCACCCATACTCTCATTGATCATCACCCGGATGGTGTCACCATCTGGGCAACCCGAAATGACGGGGGCCACCGTATCGGCCACTATGATTTCCTGAAGACAGGTTGTATCTTCTAAATTGCAACAATTGATTAAAGTCCACTCCCGAATAATTTTCGTCATGCAAGAACCAACCACATTGGTCTCCCAATCTTCATAGGTAAAAAGAACCTTGCAGTGCTCGCCAATGGCATGGCCATCCACAGTTGGGAAACCCGTGACTTCCGGTCCAGTATCGTCCAAGCAGTAAACGATTACGTTACCTGGGCATTCCAACGTACTAAAATCCGGTATTCGGATGTTTATGGTCTGGGTGAAGGTCAAACGTTGACCTCCAAGGTAGAATGCGCACCATTGGATTTCATAAGTCTTTATATAAGGTGGTGCTGGATCTGCATCACAATCATACTTGGTCAAGGAATAATCGCAAATGGAGATTCTCTCCAGACATGTACTGTCTACGGTTATGAAAAGATCTGGTGAGTCCATCAAGGGATCAAAAAGACAGGATGTGTCTAAGACCAGCTTACCATCAATAGGTAAAATAACTGCGTCCTTACAGGGATCATAGTTATCGAATGATCCAGCATGGAGGGTATGATGACCCATGAAAGGTAGCATGCCAAAACAAAGTGCTAAGACAAGCCCTACTCTGGCAGGTATAGTCTTCTTATTTCTACTCATCTCAATAATGTTAATTGGTAACAGGCTGATCAATATTGAGATGAGACCCTTATTAACTACTAATCAAACTACAATATATTACAAATATACGTAATGTATTTATAATGCGCAAGGGTCCTGGCAATCATTGTACCCGGAAGTAGTCACAAGGTGATCAGTCAGAGCGGAGAAGAGACTCGAAAATGTATTGCGAGCTGCCTAAGCACCTTGCAGAATACAGGAATCAATAGGAATAACCAGAGGTTCATCTTTTCAAAGTTAAGTTTGGTATGGCATCACATTAAGAACAATTATCATACCAAAAAGCAATGTCGCACTGCAGTTCCTCCATTACTAGAAATTTCAATTGCATTTTTGATACAGGCGAAATTGATCCTACCTCATAGAGAGGCTGGTAGTGGAGCTACTCTATGATTTCAACCATTTTATTATGAAGTGTTCGTCAACGGATTTGGAGCCAGTATTTTGCCTATGGCTTCCTTGGGCGACTGCTAAGGGGTGATACCCGGTCAACCATGTCCGCCCAGACATAATCTTGCCGTTTAGCTAATGCTCCCTCCTACCGGGTACATAGAGACCTTACACCTCCAAGTATCTGCACTCTGCCGGGTGCACAATGAAAAAGCCCCCCTCTACAGAGTAGAGAGAGGCCATCCCAAAAACCGATTTTTATTTACCTCTAAAACTCGGTTCGACTTACACAATCGTTACTCATGATCTAGACTGATTACTCAATCACGATCATCTTCTTAGTAGCAGTGAATGCTTCAGTATCCAACTGATAGTATAGTACTCCAGTAGTGCTGAGATCAGAACGCTTGAATGTTACTTCATTATAACCTTTGGCGTAATCGCCGTCCACTACTTTGACTACTTTACCAGTTACATCGTAAACAGTGATGCTCGCGCTCATTGATTCAGGTAAGTTGAAACCTACAACGGTTGCTTCATTGAATGGGTTAGGTTCGTTTTGCAATAATGCAAACCCACCCTGTACAAGAGCACCAGTGTAGTTTAAGCTTACATCATGAATTTGATCAGCACTGTTGTATGCTTCTGCAGCTGTTATGCGGCTGTTGACTGTCATAGCGTCACTTAGTTGTACACCAGATTTCGCTTCGACAACAACACTGAAGACCACTTCATCTTGATCGATGCTCATGCCTTCAGCCACGTTCCAGCTGGTTGTGATTAATCCATCTTCGATTCTATTCATTCCGAAGTTGTCTCCTGTCATTTCAATTACGCCAGACTCGACATTGACAATGCGTAATGCATTCTTATCAAGGTTTAGCGTAAACTGATATCCAGTGATATCATTAAAGTTATTGGCACGGAAGTCAACTTTGTACTGATTGCCGGCAATGAGTTGAGCATCATCGACATTGAAGACGAGTGATTTGCCTGAACGACCGGCTCCAACAGCACCGTCAGCGCTATTATCAACGTCACCAACTTTAACTCCTAGCCAATCCACTACCATGATACCTTGTACTGGATCGATCACGTATTTCTCATCATTGTTGATCTTGTTAAAGAACCTCCAACTATCAACGTTGCTAAATTCATCTGCTTTACCTAGGATCACTTTCCTGATCTCTAACAAGTCGAGTGCACTGATTCTGCCATCAACGTTGGCATCAGCAGCAATTTGCTTGTATTCAGAATCAAGAGCAGCTTTGCCCAGGATGTGCTTCTGGATTTTAACCAGATCAAGTGTACTTACACCATTGTCGACACCGATGGTCTTCTTAGGTGTAATGGTCACTTTCTGACCGCTTAAAATCGTCGAAGTCAGGTTATATACTCCTTGCAGAGTAGTTGCTCCATTGATGTTCTGGCCGTTCTCCAATTGAGCGGTTACTTCAACTTGTGCTACGCTTTCTTCCAGTTCAGTTACAATCACACCAGAAATGGCATTGCTGATATCACCGCAGCCACCCATGTTGTTCTGAACAATCAAGATCACATCACAGAAGTCAGCACTGCCAGACTCACTGACTACCCACATGCGGACAGTATGAGTTCCAACGTGCTCGCAACCCAATGCCAAGCTATCAAGGTCACCCTCGTCAAATTCACCATTCAGCGTATCTCCGTCTTCCAAGAATTCTATGTAGAATCCAAGAGTCTCGTCCTCTTCTCCACATGGAGCAGAGCTGCTGCGGTCGAATTCGTCAGCCCAAACTGCACCTTTGGCGGTATCGATTTGACCGTCTTGGTCTCGATCCCACGGAGTCAGTTCAACGGTTAAGCTGGTAATACATACAGGTGAAGGTTTCTTGCCGGCTTCTACAGTAAAGAAGTATTCACAATAGCCTTCATTTTGACACTCATCGGTGGTGCGTACTTTCAACACATAATCTCCCGTAGGTAGATCTTCAACTGTGATCTCAACCTGGTCGGTTTCCTCACTATTTAATTCATCGTCATCACTATCGACCACAAACTCTTCACCATCCTTGGTAATGTCTTTCAACTCCCAGTGGTATTTAATCAATCCACAGGCATCGGTAATGTCGACTGTTGCATTCAATGTATAATAACATCCTGCAGCATCAACTGATCCACCATCTTCCACCGGTCCAGTGATAACACATACCGGAGGAGTTGTATCGCGTACGATGATTTTCTGGATACAAGGTCCAACTACAGAACCTTCCCTATTTTTCCACCATAGCGGATCGACAGGTTTTCCGTCGCACCAGTCAGCAAAGTACCAGTGACGGAGGATCTTATAACATCCGGCGTCACCTCCAACGATCTTGAATACTTGATCTTCGTAGGCAATGCCAATGATGCGACAATCATCATCGAACTTATAGGTTGCAAATCCAGTACTGTCAGGACCGGCAGCACCAATGATGTTGCCACTGCCATCAGGATCATATTCCAGACCACAGGCAATCACCTCAGTATCGTAAGGTACATCGAACATGTACTTATTCAACTCACACTGATTTCCAACCCAGATTCTTTGATGTCTGTAGATCGTATCCGGAATATGGCCTGAGGAATGCTCTTCATTTGGAGGACATCCTTGCCAGATCTTAAATTTACGATAGATCACACCTTGACCGCAGTGGTCAAAATCACACCAGATCTCTTGCTCACACTGTACATTTTCAGCACAGTTAACAGCTACGACACCATGCTGCAATTCGATCTCATCATCGAAGAATTCACAATGCGTCCAACTGGAGTCTTTCCAAATGTATCCAAGATGCTCGTCGTATACTCTAATCTGCGTGTCTCGAACGTAGCAAGAACATACGTAATCATTAAATGTGATTTCACAGTCGATTGGGTTCCAATCTTCATCAACATAGTTTCCATAAGGATCTACCCAAGCTTTGCGGTATCCACCTAAGATCGCATCGAGTGAATCTTGGGCTTCCTGATCACCAGTCTTGGCCAAATCAACAATCCACTGTAAGCTCACAGGATGAACTTCACCGGGATAGTCATACTTACCTTGCTTATAAGTGTAACATGAAATCTCAACCTCATCATAAACGTCTTTACCTATGCTCACTGGAGTCTTGTCTTCAACCCATACTTTCGTCCAGGCCTTAGACCAGTTGCACCAGTAGTCCATAACGAGAATTTCAACTGTTACAGGACCACAAGCATCTTCGCAGCTGAATGGTACAGCATCACTCCATCCACCTCCAATTTGCTCATAAATATCAACCTCTGCAGACAATTGCTCGTAAGATTTGCAATCTCCGTTACCGGCTAGGTGAGTACACCCTGATGCATCAGGTAGATTCTTAAAGCGATCAAAGATGTATTCTTCAGTGCCATTGTCCGGATCACAGTCGATATCGTACAACTGGGCATGTTCTTCACCGTTTCCATTCTCTCCATTGAACTCTGCTTTAGCACAACCAAAGTAATATTGGTAGCACTGCTCAAAGATGTGTCGGAAGTACTGGGCATCTACCGGATATGGATGATCTATGCACTCAAGCGTGGCAAATTTCATCAGATCATACAACCATGAGTTGTAGATCAGCTCACCACAAGGTACACCATCGGTACACCACCACTCAAGATTCTTAGCATAATGTGCTTCCACTTCCGCATTGAAGTTGTGATCTCCTTTGTGTTTGTCGGGCTCAAGGAATGCAGAATAAATGCTGTCTCCATGAGGTCCGGAGCAAACAACTTTCACGCTGTCACAGAGATCGATACAGGCTTCATACCAGTCTGTTCTTCGTGCCAGCAGTAAATTCACTCCACAGTTGTCCCAACTTCCTTCATCAAAAGTTTCGGCATCAACCCAGACTTTCTTATCACTGAGACTTACGGTAACCCCTTTGTCAGATACAGCTACTGGTTTTGTACGATCTTTGACTACGAGGTAGCAATAAACGGTGTCAACGTTGTGACACTCATCATAGATCTCGTAAAGTACCTGTATAGGTGTTCCGTCGGCACTCTTCGGTAGACGTACTCTTTCGTGCAGTTCATAACATACACCGTCAACCTTGTACTTAGGATCTTTAAGGCACTCATATTTGTGGTGGAACTCATCACATTCTTCACCAGATTCGGTCAAGACCCAAGAACCCACACCATCTATTCTAGCTTTTACTTGCTTGATACCTGACCAGTCATCATAAACACATAATGGAGGCAGATAAGTGTGTGCATAGCAGTCGTGTGTGGAAGTCGGAACCAAAATCACGTAAGATAGAGAGCACTGTGTATGGTGATCCAAGAATTCCTGATCAAAGTACGCCGGATCAAAACAATCGGGACTTAACAAGTTCTGCTCTTGTATGTCATCATACTTACACTTAGCCATTGGAGGCACGGTATCGAAGTCGATCACCCAATACTCGCAGCGCCAGTAGCCGGGAGAGACTTCCTCAAAGGCATTGGCTGTACCGGGCCCACCGGCAGCAGGCATAACTGTGCACATTCCTCCCAGATCATCAGCATAACATGTCTGCTTGATGTCAATGGTCACTTTATATTGCGGTGAACAAGGATCTTCAAATGGCCAGCATCCCACACTTACAGAGATACCGCATTTGGGATCGAAGGTTGCCGGTGAGGCGATGGCACACTTCTCACTCTCCTCGGCTTCGAGGAAATAGAGAGTATCACATTCGCCAGCAATTGGCATGCCTGTAGAGGAATCCAAAGCCGGTGCAACCATAAATGGTCCGAAGCTGGTAGATACCCCACAATAGGTAGTATCTCTCTCAGCGCAGTAAATGTTATCGGGCGTAAGTTGTGGCAATCTAAACACGCAAATCGTGTCATAAGCCACACCACGGTTGCCATTTTTGTCAAAAGCTTCAAATTCCAAGGCAACGATCTTGGCTGTATCCAAGCCTACAGCACAAGGAAAGGGAGTTACCCAAGGAGCAACAAA